>NZ_DAMCCR010000077.1:20487-21769 GCF_032058845.1 Pseudomonas sp.
GGCGCCGGCATCGCCCGGATCGGCCGTTTTTCAGTCGCCGAGGATTTGGCCAGCGGGCGTCTGGTGCCACTCCTGGAAGGTTTCAATCCTGGCGATCTGGAGCCGATCCATGCCGTGTTCGTGGGCGGCCCGGCGATGCCGGCGCGGGTCCGGCTGTTCGTGGATTTTCTGGTAGCCAATCACCAGGGGCAGCATTGGTGCCAGCCCTGAAGCGGGACGCCCCAACAGCCAGGCGGGTCCAGCGATGGAGACCTGCCGGAGACGTCCCTGGACGCGCGCAGAGCCAGGCAGCACTCGCGGAACAGCCTCTGATCGGCCCTGTTCAACGCCACACAACCGAGTCGACTCACACACTCCCCTACGATGGCTGGAGGCGGAGAGTCAGGCGCATCTGGAACGCCTGCTGACTTCATTGGACGCTGGGCAGGAGGGTCAGGCACCGGATCGGTGATGAGCTGCACCCCCAACTAACGGCCCTGCAAGTTGTGCTGTGTTCATCTCTTGTGCTTTGCCTTGGTTTTGCCACCGGGCGAACGCGGACGAACCTGTCAGCACCGGTGCCCGCGGCGGGGCTGGAGCCATCTGGCACTGTGGATGTTCAAACCCAGGAACACTCGGACACTTCTGACAGCACCTGGCGCAATCGGCTATTCTGCGGCGCGCTGCCATGCCCTCTGGCAGCCTCGACCACGAGACTGTCGTGATGCCGACCGCAGAAGCCCCCTGGCAAGGCGATGCCTGGCTCGCCCCGCACTACCTGGTGTTCCAAGGACAGTGCGGGCATGCCCAGGCGCACGCCCATCACCCCCATCAATGGTTGTCCAGCCTGGACGGTGAGCCGCTGTCGGTGTGGATCGACGGCCATTACCGGCAGGCCGCGCAGGTGTTCATACCGTCACGCTGCCCGCATGCCTTCGAGCGCCCGAACCAGCCGGTGCTGGCGCTGTTCGCCGAACCCTATGCCTATGCCCTGGATGCCCTGGCCGATGCCCTGCAGGCCAGCCGCCCCACAACGGCTGAGGCGTTGATGCTGGGGCTGCAGACGGTGCCTGCACCGGGACTGGATCGGCGCTTGCAACGGGCGCTGCATCGGTTGCTCGACAGCCCGGCCGACGCCCCTGCACCCGGCATGCTCGCAGCACTGGCCGGGTTGTCGGCCAGCCAACTGCAACGCCTGAGCCGCGCCCAGTTGGGCATCTCGGTGCAGCGGCTATTGCTCTGGCAGCGACTGCGCCTGGCCCTCGCGCAGGTGTTGGCCGGTGCCAGCCTGACCGACGCTGCT
>NZ_DAMCCR010000078.1:0-13470 GCF_032058845.1 Pseudomonas sp.
GAATACCGGCCTGTCACGCCGGGGGTCGCGGGTTCGAGTCCCGTCCGCTGCGCCACCTTCGTTTCGAGGTCCTTGAACGCCTTGAAACACAACGAAAGCGACCTGAGGGTCGCTTTTTTTGTGGGCGCGGTTCAGCGAGACGCTGGGGGTCGTGCTGAAGCAAGGCCGATCAGCGGTTCCTGTCATCGGACGATGTGATGCACAATAAGCACCATTCGATTTTCCCGGTAGAAGCAATGTCTAGATCATCCGCCCTCGCTGGGCTTGGGCTCGCGCTTGCACTGGCAGGTGTGTCCGGCTGTGCCACGAAGAAAGCGGCTGTGTACGAACACGAGAATTTCGACAACTCGGGCACTTACTCGCGCAGCTTCGCGGTGAACGAAGCAGGCTCGTGCGAGGCTGCACGGCGTGCATTGCTGAGCCAGGGCTACATCATCACCAGCAGTGATGCCAACCAGGTGGCCGGCAACAAGAGCTTCCAGCAGACCAGCGAGAATCACCTGCAGATCAGCTTCAACGTCACCTGTGCACCCGACAGCGGCGATGACCAGCGCTCCACCATCTTTGCCAACGCGTTGCAGGATCGTTACTCGCTGAAGAAATCCAACACCTCGGCGAGCCTGGGTGTAGGGATCCTCGGCTCGGTGTCGATGCCGATCGGCTCCAGCGATGATTCGATGGTCAAGGTCGCCAGCGAAACGGTCACGGCGGCGCAGTTCTACGACCGCTACTTCGCCCTGGTGGAACGTTATCTGCCCAAGCCGAAAAAGGCGGCACCTGCGCCGGTCGAGGTCAGCAAGGCCCCCGCAGCAGCGCCTGAGCTTGGCCTGCCGGAGCCTGTGGCCGAGGCCGGCCCGGTGGCTGGGGAGGCGACACCGGCCACCACGCCCGCTGCGGCGACGGTTGAACAGCCCGGTGCATCGTCCAGCACACCCTCCAGCCCGGCATCTACCCCCCAGACCCTGGCCCCGCCGTCCAAAACCGCTGCACAGCCTGCAGAACAGGTCGATGACAGCCAGGGCTCGCAGCCGGTGGCGCCGCCCGTCGCCGCTGAACCGATCCAGGTCCAGCCGCAGGCTGTGGACGCCGCGCCTGCTACTGAGGACAGCACTGCGGCGCCAGCGCCGGTCAGCGATCAGGCGCAGTAACGCTCGGCGCGCCTGCTACGTTCTATCTCTGTCATCACAGGTTCATCAGCCCGCCTTAGCGTGGTGTCGGTGACCACACCGGTAAAACGACGACAGGAGCCAGCCCCCATGGATGATTATCAGGAAGAATTGTTGGACACCCACGCTTATGAGCCCGAGGCCGTCGATACTACTGACGACGCCACCGAACTCTAGGCCAATCGACGCTGCTGCCGGCGGTAGGCACCCGGGGTCAACCCCGTCCAGCGCTTGAACGCCCGCTGAAAGGCCGCTGCCGAGGCAAAGCCCAGCAGGTACGCCACCTCGCCAAAACTCAGTGCCGTATCTCGAATGTAGGCCTCGGCCAGGTCGCGGCGGGTGTCATTGAGCAGTTCGCGAAAGCCGGTGCCTTCTTCTGCCAGTTGCCGGCGCAGCGTCCAGCTGGGCAGGTTGATGCGCTGCGCCACATCCTCCAGGCTGGGTTCGCGGCCGCTGCTCAACTGCGGCCCCAGCAGATGGGTGATGCGCTCACGCAGGCTGCGCACGCGCGTCAGTTGTTGCAGCTGCGCTTCGCACAGCTGCAACAGGTGCTGCCAGGTGCTGGGGCAGTGCTGTGGGTTGGCTTGATCGAGCGCCGCGCGGTTGAGGCGCAGTTGGTTGTGCTCGGCACCAAACTGCACGGCCTGGCTGCACAGCGCCTGGTAGCGCTCGGCCTCGGCAGGCGCGGCAAATTCGAGCTGCAGCCGTTCGGCAACCAGCACCTGCCCGCCGACACTCGACAGCTGGGTCAGCCAACCGCTGAGCAGCGAATCCACCACGAAGCGGTTGTAGGCGTTGTAGGGGCTGATCGAATAGAAGCGCAGCCAGGCGCCGTGTGGGTCCTCCTCGAACGAGGAGCGACCGCGGTAGTTGCTGGCGTACAGCGGCTCGAAGCGCAGCAAAGCCTGGGCGGCAGCCCCGACGGTGGGCGCCTGGGCAGCGGTGACGCCGGCCAGGCCAGCCTGGGCCAGGCGGCTGTGCCGGCCCATGCTCAGGCCCAGTGCGGGATCGCCGCAGAGTGTGACGGCCGCATGGCCCAGGTGCATGTAGCGCGGGATAGACAAGCGCGCTTCAGCCTGGCCCAGGCGCGCGGTGTCGAGGCCATAACGCTGCAGGAGCGGCTGCGGGTCTTGGCCGCGTTCGCGCAGCGCTTGGCCCAATGGCTGGACGAAGCCGACCGAAAGATCGCCCAGGCGCACCTGCGTGCGGTGGGTCATGCCTAGCGCCACACGTTGAGCAAGCGTGCACCGGGATGGGACGCTGCGCTGAGCTGCTGGCCAGCCTGGTTGATGAAGCCCTGGCCGCCGGCGGCCTGTTCCCAGAACTGCCCGTGCATGAACACGCTGATGCTCGTCGTATCGCCGCTGGCCGCTTGGGTCAGGCGCTGCCAGGCCTGGGCTTCGCTGACTTGCCCACGCTGCAGCGGCAACGCCTGTGCAGCAGGCTGATGACGGTTGCCGCGCCAGGGTCCGTTCCAGCGCTCGGCCCCGCCGAGGAACGCCGGGTTGGCGATCAGTTCGACAGACTGGGCGTGCAACTGCCGGTAGTTGTCGGCATACCAGCTGTCGCTGCCCAGCAGCACCGCGAGGCGGCCGGCAGGGGTGTCGAGCACCTGGTGGGGTTGCACCTGGCCAGGCTCGACGACGCGGCGCAGTTCGCTGTCCGGGTAGCGTTGGCGCTGGGGCTGGCCCAGCAACGAGCCGTCGGCCGCGAACACCACGCTGATGTTGAACAACGGCCCGCTGCCGGCGTGCAGTACACCGTCTTCGACAAAGGGCGCAGGCAAGATGATCGAGCCTGCGACCAGTGTCACGCCGAAGCGCTTGGCCAGCTCGCCGAAGACCTGTTGGTAGTCGGCGGCCATCTGCTCGGCCTTCATGCGCAAATGCGCATCGGCACGGCGGTCTTCACCGGTTGCCTGCAGCATGGCCAGACCGTAGCGCACCGGGTTGCTCAGCTCCAGCCACTGCCAGGCTTCGCGCCGGTGCGTGACCTGGTACAGCATCGGTTTTTCGCCACGCGCCCACAGCCAGGTGCCAATGTGCTCAGGCAGCACCACCACCGTGCGCGGGTTGATCAAGCCTTGGTCGCGGGCCTGCTGCAGATAGGCCGAGAGCTTGCGCTGCAGGCGCTTCAGGTTCTGGTAGTCGCCGGGAAACAGCAGCGGCTCGACGCCCAGCAGGTTGCCGCGCGCGCCAGGTTCGCCCTGGTTCAGCGCCAGCTCGATGCGCAGGTCCGACAGGTAGTGCCCTTCAGGGCGTTGCAGGGTCCAGAAGCCGTAGCTGCCGAGCGCCGCGATCACAATCAGCGCCAAGGCGCCGCAAAGCAGTTTTCGCATGAAACCGTGTCTATCCGATGGCTGGGCTGACAAGGGTACGAGCAAACGCCCGCCGCGCAAACTCCCTGTTGCGCTTGGCGGTGCGACAGACGCTCGGTAGATCGCCATCGACCCTTCTCGAGGTCGGAACGCGGGCTTGCACGGAACGCTGTCAGTTACGGTTACGCATTTGTCAGTTACGATCATTGAGGTGGCAATCATCGCTGGTTAATGTCCCCTCTGACGCTTGAAAGAGGCCCAGCCACATAACGAGGCCTCGTATTCCGTGATAACGCCCGACAAGGACTCCACCATGACGGCTTCGCCCTATCCACACCTGCTGGCCCCGCTTGACCTGGGCTTTACCACCTTGCGCAACCGCACGTTGATGGGCTCGATGCACACCGGCCTGGAAGAACGCCCCGGGGGCTTCGAGCGCATGGCGGCGTATTTCGCCGAGCGCGCGCAGGGTGGGGTGGGGCTGATGGTCACCGGCGGCATTGCACCGAACGACGAGGGTGGCGTGTATGCCGGTGCTGCCAAGCTCAGCACGGATGCGGAGGCCAAGCAGCACCGGGTGGTCACCGACGCCGTTCACCAGGCGGGCGGCAAGATCTGCCTGCAGATCCTGCATGCCGGGCGCTATGCCTACAGCCCGAAACAGGTGGCGCCCAGCGCCTTGAAAGCGCCCATCAACCCGTTCACGCCCAAGGCGCTGGATGAGGCCGGTATCGAGCAGCAGATCAGCGACTTCGTGCGTTGCGCGGTGCTGGCCCAGCGCGCCGGGTACGATGGTGTCGAGGTGATGGGCTCCGAAGGCTATTTCATCAACCAGTTTCTCGCCGCCTGCACCAACGCACGCACCGACCGCTGGGGCGGCAGTTTCGACAACCGCATGCGCCTGGCCGTCGAGATCGTGCGGCGCATCCGCGAAGCGGTCGGCGCGCCGTTCATCATCATCTTCCGCCTGTCGATGCTCGACCTGGTCGAAGGTGGCAGCGACTGGAGCGAGGTCGTGCGTCTGGCCAAGGCCATCGAGCAGGCCGGCGCCAGCCTGATCAACACCGGCATCGGCTGGCACGAAGCGCGCATTCCGACCATCGCCACCAAGGTGCCACGCGCGGCGTTCAGCAAAGTGACCGCCAAGCTGCGCGGCGAGGTAGGCATCCCGCTGATCACCACCAACCGCATCAACACACCGGAGGTCGCCGAAGCGGTGCTGGCCGCTGGCGATGCTGACATGGTGTCGATGGCCCGGCCATTCCTGGCCGACCCGGAATTCGTCAACAAGGCCGCCGCCGGCCAGCCGCAGATGATCAACACCTGCATCGGCTGCAATCAGGCGTGCCTGGACCACACCTTCGCCGGCAAGCTGACCACCTGCCTGGTCAACCCGCGTGCCTGCCACGAGACCGAGCTCAATTACCTGCCGGCTGCGCGGCCCAGGCGTATTGCCGTGGTCGGCGCCGGCCCTGCAGGCCTCGCGGCAGCCACTGTTGCGGCGCGGCGCGGCCACATGGTGACGCTGTTCGACAGCGCCAGTGAAATCGGTGGCCAGTTCAACGTGGCCAAGCGTATTCCAGGCAAGGAAGAGTTCTATGAAACGCTGCGGTATTTCGCCAATACGCTCAGCAGCACCGGCGTCGATGTTCGCCTGAACACGCGCGTGAACGTGGCGGCCTTGCTCGACGGCGGTTTCGACGAGGTCCTTCTGGCCACCGGCATAAGCCCGCGAGTGCCCGCGATTCCAGGCATCGAGCATGCCAAGGTGTTGAGTTACCTGGATGTCCTGCTCGAGCGCAAGCCGGTGGGCCGGCGGGTCGCGGTGATCGGCGCGGGGGGCATCGGTTTCGATGTCAGCGAGTACCTGGTTCATCAGGGCGTCGCCACCAGCCTGGACCGCGACGCGTTCTGGAAGGAGTGGGGCATCGATACAGCGTTGCAGGCCCGTGGCGGGGTAGCGGGTGTTCAACCCCAGCCACAGCCTGCGGCCCGGGAGGTGTACTTGCTGCAACGCAAGGCCTCCAAGATCGGCGAAGGCCTGGGCAAGACCACGGGCTGGATTCACCGCGCCGGGCTCAAGCATCGGCATGTGCAGATGCTCAACAGTGTCGAGTACCTGGGCATCGACGATGCCGGGCTGCACGTGCGCATTGGCGATGGCGAGCCGCAGCTGCTGGCGGTGGACAACATCGTGCTGTGCGCCGGGCAGGAGCCGTTGCGCGAGCTGTATGACGGCTTGCTCGCAGCAGGTCAGTCGGTGCACCTGATCGGCGGTGCTGATATCGCTGCCGAGCTGGATGCCAAGCGCGCGATCGATCAGGGCTCGCGCTTGGCAGCGACGCTCTAGCCGCTGCCCGCGTACCGTGGGGTGCAGCGTCCAGTCGATGAACGCAACCCAGTCAACGCGACAGGCGATCGATCACTCGCTGCAAGGACGCAGCCAACATCGGCCCATGGCCAAGCCCTTCGAACCGGTCGACCTGCACGCTCACCCCTCCGATCTGACGCAACGCTGCTGCCAGTTCACGCAGCGGCCGCTCGGCGTCGTCTCCCACAGCCCCACGCGGGCTCGCGGGCTCGTCGCTGCCGCGCATCAGCATGACCCTCGGCCGCGACGAGCCCAGCGCCGGGCTCAGGCCCTGAGCCTCACGAATGATCGCTCCGTCGTGCCACCACAGTGACGGGCTGGCCACTGCAAAGTCGCTGAATCGGCCAGGCCGCGTGAACAGCGCGTGCAACACCGCCAGCCCACCGTAGGAGTGTCCCCACAAGGTCTGCCGCTGCCGATCGACAGGCGCGATGGCCGCTACCCTGTCATCCATCGGACCTGTGAGCAGATCGAGAAACCTGTCCACGCCTCCGCTGGGCTCGCCGGTGAGGGGGTCGCGCTGTTCACTCAGCCCTGGCACGGTGGGGGTGTAGTCGAAGGTCCGTGCGGTACGCTCGATGCGCTGCAGGCTCTGGTAGCCGACCGCGACCAGGACGGGTGCCTGTCCTGCAGCCAGCGCCGCCAGCTGTGGGCCGTCGAGCGCGCCCAGCGCGGCGTTGCCATCGAGCATCCACAACACCGGATAACCCGTTGCAGGCGCGGGGCGCTTGGGCGTGCCGATCCATAGGCGGTAATGACGTTGGCCGTCGGCTGAGTCCAGGTCGACGTGGGTAAAGCCGTAGGCCAGGTCGTGGCGGCTGATCAGCGAAGTGTCCATGGGCTGCGCTGGGTCGGGGCGTGCCAGCACGGCAGGCGCTGCCAACGTCAGCGCCAGTGTCAGAATCATCGTCTTCATGGTGGCTCTCATGCAGGTCGCTCGATCAGCGCGCGGTTCCAGTGGCTGAGGGTATCGAGTCCGGCGTGGGGGTAAAGCGCCTTAACTTTCTAAACCGTCGGCCGCCGCTGGCAAGGTCAGGTGCAGGCTCAAGCCGGGGCCATCATTGCTGGCCCACAGACGGCCGCCCTGCAACTCGATGGCGCGACGGGCGATGGGCAGGCCCAGGCCGAAGCCTGCGCCGCTGTTCTCCAGGCGCTGGTAGGGGATGAAGATACGCTCAAGATCTGCCTCGGGGACCCCAGGGCCTTGGTCGCTCACCCGCAGGTGCCAGTGATCACCTTCGCGCCACCCGTTCAGACTGACCGTGCCACCGGCGGGTGAGTGGCGGATGGCATTGCGCATCAGGTTTTCCAGTGCTTGTGCCAGGCTGTCCAGATGCGCCTGGACCCGACACTCGGCGCCCAACGTGCAGGGCAGGCGCGCGCGCTCCCAGCCGCTTTCGAAACACAGGTCCTCGCACAGCGCTTCCCACACCGAGACCAGCAGCACCGGCTCGGTCGACAGACTCGGTTGTTCGGTGTCCAGCCAGGCGAGGTCGAGGGTGTTTTCCAGCAGCGTTTGCATGTCTGCGATCTCGCGGTCGAGGCGCTCGCGCAGTTGCTGGGCCGGTAGATGGCTGTCGTGGGCAATGCGCAGGCGCGCCAGGGGCGTGCGCAGCTCATGGGACAGCGTACGCAGCAGTAACCGCTGTTGCTCCAGGCTCTGGCGAAGGCGCACGGCCATGTGCTCGAATGCCTGTGCCAGCTCGCCCAGTTCATCACGGCGTTGCACGAAGGGCAGGGCGGGGCTGTCGAGCTCATCGGCGCGCAAAGCGTCGGCGCGGTCGCGCAAACGGTTCAGCGGCACCACAAGATGGCGGTACAACGCCAGGCCCATCAACAACGCCAGCAGCGCTGGCGCCACGCCGTGGGTGATCACATGGGTCCAGGCCGTAAGGCCCGTGGGCAGCAGGCGCTCGGGCAGTTGCATGACCACGCGGCCCTGCTCCGGGTGCTCGGCGAACTCGATGCTGACGTACGGCAGCTCATCGCGCAGACGCCGGCTCATCGGCCAATCGAGCTTGCGCATGAAGGTCAGGTGGCTGGCTTGCTCGGCGGTCAGGGGCGTCGGGCCGAGGCTCTGCAATTGCGGCCCGATCACCGCTACCCACGTCTGTTCCGTGTGCTCGACCTGCCTGCGCCAGGCTTCGATGCCCGCTGCACCGCCGCGTTGCCAGGCCTGTTCTGCCTGCTGGGCGTAGCGCGCCAGGTAGTCCCTGTCGGCGAGTGACAGAAAGTAGGTGCTGCGTTCCACCGACAGGCCCCAGGTCCAGATCAACCAGACCAGCAACAGGCAGAAGCTGACCTGCAGCCCGGCCAGCTTCCACAGCAACGGGTGGCGTCGCATCAGCCCTGCTCCCTGTCCAGCAACATGTACCCCTGGCTGCGGATGGCCTGGATCTGCAGGTGATGGACATCGATATCAGCGAGCTTGCGACGCAGGTTACAGACGTGCACGTCCAGGCCGCGGTCAAGCCGGGTGTAGGCGCGGTGCAGCACAGTCTGGTAGAGAAAGGGTTTGCTCAGCGCTTCGCCAGCGTGCGCATGCAGGGTGGCCAACAGGCGGAACTCGGAGCCGGTGAGACCGGCGGCACGGCCCTGGTGGATGGCGTCTTGGCGCTGCGCATCGAGCAGCAAGGCGCAACCCCGGGTGTCAGGGGCCACAGGCCGTTGATAGAGCGCCACGCGACGCAGCAAGGCATCGACCCGAGCGTCCAGCTCCGCCAGGCTGAAGGGCTTGGGCAGGTAGTCATCGGCGCCGCGCGTGAAACCACTGATCCGGTCCTGTTCGGCACCCAGCGCCGACATCAGCATGACCGGCACCGCCTGCTGGCGACGCAGCTGATCGAGCAGGGTCAGGCCGTCGATACCGGGAAGCAGAATGTCCAGCAGTACCAGGTCGAACAGTGAGCGATGGAGGACTGCCCGCGCCTCGGTCCCGGTCGCACAGGCACAGACGTCGAATCCACGGTGACGAAAATGCCGCTCCAGGTCTTGACGCAGGTGCAGGTCGTCTTCGACCAGCAGAAGTGAGGTGGGCACTGTGAGCCTTTAATGAGAATTCGTATCAGTTGCGAATCATCCCACTCCCGGCCATGCAGGGGCAACGCTTACTGGGGTTAATAAAGTTAAGGCGGCTGCAGCCTGCTGAACCCTTCGATATTCTGCGCAAATAGAAAACAGTTTCGTTTGAGAAATGCTGCCATTTGCAGGAAGGGGATGACATGAAGGGGTTGAACGGCGCGTCCGGCGCTCGGCAGGTACGCGGTGGTTGGTTGCTGGTGCTACTGGCACCGTTTTCGTTGACGGCACTGGCCGAGACGGTGGCGGTACAGGCGCTGTCCGAAGACAGCGCACTCGATCTGCCGGCCGTGACCATCGAGGGCAACCGTCTCTACGACATGCTGCCCTCCGAAAGCACAGGCGGTTACAGCGTCGATGCCGCTACCGTCGGCACCAAGACGCCGGCCGCGCTCAAGGACATCCCGCAGTCGATCACGGTCTACACCCAGGACTACGTCAAGGATCGCCAGTTCGTGCACCTGGACGACCTGGCCAAGTACACCGCCGGCCTGCGCACCCTGACCAACGACAGCGGTCGTTCCTCGATCTACGCCCGTGGCTACGAGTACAGCGAGTTCAACATCGATGGCCTGCCGGCGCCGATGACCAGCATTTTCGGCACCGTACCGTCCCTGGCCGCATTCGACCGCGTCGAAATCATGCGCGGCCCGGCCGGGTTGTTCAGCAGCACCAGCGAGCTGGGCGGCATCGTCAACATGGTGCGCAAGCGCCCGACCGCCGAGTTCCAGGGCCATGTCGAGGGCCGTTACGGCACTTGGGACACCAACCACGAAGAACTCGACCTCAGCGGCCCGCTCGATGAGGCCGGTCGCGTGCGCGGGCGCCTGATCGCCTCGCGTGACGACACCAACGGCGAAGTGGACTACAACGCCAACACCAGCAACAGCTACTACGGCGCACTGGACGTCGACCTGGACGAGGACACGCTGCTGTCGCTGGGTCTGATCCACGAAGTGAAGAATTTCACGCCGCATAACGGGTACCCGGCGAGCCGGTCGGGCGAGGTGCCGGACTTCAGCCATTCGCGCTTTCTGGGCGCCGACTGGAACGCGTTCGATGGCAAGACCACGGACCTGGTTGCCGAGCTGACCCACCGCTTCGACAACGGCGGCTATGGCCGTGTGGCAGCGCGCGGTTCACGCCGCGATACCGACTACCTGTATGCCTTCACGGCCACCAACAACGTGACCGGCGCCACCAGCGAACGCGCCAGTGCACGGGATTTCGCACAGGACACCTATGCGCTGGACGCCAGCTACAGCCAACCCTTCGCAACCTTTGGCCAGGTCAGCGAGTTCGTGGTCGGCAGCGACTACAAGAACTACGACACCCAGTACCTCAATGGCACCACCAATCTCGGGGCGATCAACCTGGGCACCTACTCGCCCAAGCGCTTCGCCAAGCCGTCGCCGAACTACAGCACTGAAACCGGCACGCAGGAAGAGGAATATGGCCTGTACTCCAAAGTCACGTTCCGCCCTGTCGAGCGCTTGGCCTTGATTGCGGGCGGTCGCTTCAGCTGGTATCGCGGCGACTTCTACACCACCACCCTGCGCACGGGCGCCACGCAGGACGACAGCAAGCGCATCGATGGCCACTTCACTCCCTATGGCGGTGTGGTCTATGACCTGACCGATAACCATGCGCTGTACGCCAGTTATTCGCAGGTGTTCAAACCGCAGTCCGAAACCGATGGCAGCGGTCGCGTGCTCAAGCCCCGTGAAGGTGAGCAGTACGAGTTCGGGCTCAAGAGCAGCTATTTCGGCGGTGACCTGAACACGCGCCTGTCGCTGTTCCGCCTGACCGACAAACACCGCGCTACCACCCTGTTCGATGCCGACGGTGTGGCGACCACCAACTCCGTGGCAGCCGGTGAGACGCGGGTGAAGGGGGCTGAAATGGAAGTCAGCGGCAAGCTCACGCCCAATTGGGAGCTGTTGGCCGGGTACACCTGGATGGACACCGACACGGTCAAGGGCGATGCGCAGACCACCTTCTTCATCATGCCGCGCCAGCAGGCCTCGCTGTGGAGCAAGTACACCCTGGATCACGGGCCGCTGAGCGGCCTGGCGGTCGGGGGTGGGGTGTCGGCGATGAGTGACTTCTACGCGGAGAACGGCGGCGTGCGGATCGACGCACCCGGCTATGCGACGGTGGACGCGATGGTCTCGTACCCGGTGACCTCGAAGCTCACCGCCAGCCTCAACGTCAACAACCTGTTCGACCGGGACTACCTGTCGCGTGTGGGCTCGACCTCGACGTTCAACTTCTATGGGCCTTCGCGCAGTGTGACGGTGGGGGCGCGGTACGACTTCTGAGCCAGGTGCTTCAAGGCTTGAGTGCATCTTGAGGTGAGAGGGTGGCGCTTATGGCTGCGCACGCGCTTGGACAGGATCTGCAGCCGACGTGCGTGACAGCCGGCCCCAGCGCCTTTTGGCGATCTCGATTCTGCCCGCTAGACTGTCGCTCCCTCACATTACCGGGTGCAATCGTTGCTGGCTTTTTCAGAACTGCCCTCCGCTACGCTGCAACCACTCCACCTCCCTTGGCTCGCGCACGCCGGCGTCCAGGCCGCCATCCTGCGCCTGGACCTCATCGACCCGCTGATCAGCGGCAACAAGTGGTTCAAGCTCCGGCACCATCTGCTCGCCGCCCGCGCCAGCGGCGCACCGGGCCTGATCAGCCTGGGTGGCAATCACTCCAACCACCTGCATGCGCTTGCCGCCGCCGGTCAGCGTTTCGGCTTCGCCACGGCGGGTTTGCTGCGTGGGCATGCCCAGGAAACGCCGACGGTGGCCGACTTGCAACGCTGGGGCATGGCACTGCACTGGTTGGGTTACGGCGGCTACCGCGCTCGGCATGAAGCTGATTTCTGGGCGGCGTGGCAAACGCGCTATCCGGGGTGGTACTGCATTCCAGAGGGCGGCGGTGGGGCAGCGGGGGCACTGGGCTGTCAGGCGATCGTCGCACAGGCCTGCGCGCAGTTGCCGGCACTGGGCTGGGAAGATTACGACGCCTGGTGGCTGGCGGTGGGCACCGGCACCACCCTGGCTGGGCTGGTGCAAGCCGAGCAGGGCGCGCATGCCGTGCATGGGGCGTTGGCAGTACCGGCGCATCCAGGCCTGACCGAACACATCCAGGCACTGGCCGGCCGCGCTGGCTATCAGTTGCATGAGGCCTGTCGTGGCGGCTTTGCGCGCACCGACGACACTTTGCTGCGCTTCATCGAAACCACGGAGCGCCAGACCCAAGTGCCGCTTGAAGCGGTCTATGGCGGAAAGCTTCTGCTGGCGCTGCACGACCAGGTGCAGGCCGGGCGGATCGCCCCTGGCAGCCGCCTGATCGTGGTCCATGGCGGCGGGCTGCAGGGGCGGCGCGGTTACTTGTAGGGCAGCATGCGCACCAGCGTGTTGTCGCGGCGCACCCAGTGGTGGTACAGGCCGGCCACCGCGTGCAGGCCGATCAGCCAGTAACCCCAGGTGCCGACGCGCTCATGCCAGCCCTTGATGAACCTGGCCAGGTCCGGGTTGTGGTCGATCAGCGCGGGCAGTTCCACGCCGTAGAACGGAATCGGCTTGCCGGCCGCGCTGAGGATCAGCCAGCCGGCCAGCGGCATGCCGATCAGCAGCAGGTAGAGCAGCGCGTGCATGAGGTGCGCCATGCCGATCTGCCAGGCCGGTGGTTTCGGCACGATGGGTGGCGTCGGGTGAATCAGGCGCAGGGCCAGGCGCAGCCAGACCAGCGCGAAGACCGTGAGGCCGAGCATGAAGTGCAGCGCTTTCATCAGGTCACGCCCGGCGCTGTCACGCGGGAAAACGCCACGAAACTCGATGAAGGCGTACACGGCGGCCAGCAGCACCAGCATCAGCCAGTGCAGCAGGATCGACAGCCGCGCGTAATGCGCAGGGGGGGTGGTGGAAATCATCTGAAAGCCTCTTGAGCAGGTCACGGTGGGGAAGCGCTCTGGTGGCGCCTGTCGATGGGTGCAGCGCAATGCCGCCTAGTCTAGAGCGGGCCAGTGGTCGGCCACCAGAAATACACGTTCCTGTTCCTCCCAGGTGTCGGCTGCAGCAGGTGCCAGCCTGATCAGCAACCGCGCGGCGGCGTCTGCCTCCAGTGCAGCCAGCCACTGTGTGAACTGCGCTGCCGGCCACAGCGCCTGTTCGGCCACTCGTGCCGGGGCCAGCCAGCGCTCACGATCCAGTGGCTGCCAACGACCCGCAGGCCGGCTTGCGGCAAAGGCCGCCCAGTCGCGATGGCGCAACCACTGCCCGCGCAGGTGGTCAGCCGCTGCACCTGCTGGCCATGCGCACCCCGCAGGCCAGGGGTGGAACAGGTAACCGCCCAGCCACAGCTGCGAGTGCACGGCACCGATACCCAGCGCGGCCAGTGCCGCCTGGCTCTCGGGCTGCCCGGCCATGGGCAACTGATGGCCGATGAGGTGCGCCAGTTTCGTGCCCAGGCGGTCGTGGCAGCCAGGCCCCAGCCACTGCCCGACGTCGCCGCCCGCAGCCTGCTCGGGCCCCAGGTACAGT
>NZ_DAMCCR010000078.1:13675-21572 GCF_032058845.1 Pseudomonas sp.
AGGGCAAACTGCCAGAGCCGTTCGTAGTACAGGCCCAGGCGACGGCTGCCGCGCTGCGCCAGCCAATGGTCGAGCGCTTGCGGGGCGTGGTCCAGGCGCCGCAGCCACAGTTCCAGGCGGTGTGGGTGGTCGGCCCAGTCGCTGGCCACCAACGGGTGGCGCTGGGGCCCTGGCGGCTGCTGCATGAGGGCCGGCGACAGCACTGTCCAGGCCAGGTCGCGCACGCTGTCGTGGCGCAGTTGGCAGGGCAGATCGGCTAGCGAGAGGAAAGGATTCATGCTGCCAGTATCGCTGGTTTGCCGCTGGCCGGTGGTTTCGCCCATAATTCCTTTTCAGTGCCGCCCAGGCCATTTGCCGCAGAGCCCAGCAGGAGCCCCATGGAGCAATTTCGCAATATCGGTATCATCGGTCGCCTGAACAGCGCTCAGGTGCTCGACACGATCCGCCGACTGAAAAAATTCCTTCTGGAACGCCACCTGCACGTGATCCTCGAGGACACGATCGCCGAAGTGCTGCCCGGCCATGGCCTGCAAACCTCGTCGCGCAAGTTGCTCGGCGAAGTCTGTGACCTGGTGATCGTGGTCGGCGGCGACGGCAGCCTGCTCGGCGCCGCCCGTGCCCTGGCCCGGCACAACACCCCCGTGCTCGGCATCAACCGCGGCAACCTGGGTTTTCTCACCGACATCCGCCCCGACGAGCTGGAAACCAAGGTCGCCGAAGTGCTCGATGGCCACTACCTGGTGGAGAACCGCTTCCTGCTGCAAGCCGAAGTGCGCCACCACAACGAGGCCATCGGCCAGGGCGACGCGTTGAACGACGTGGTGCTGCACCCCGGCAAGTCGACGCGCATGATCGAGTTCGAGATCTATATCGACGGCCAGTTCGTCTGCAGCCAGAAGGCCGATGGCCTGATCGTCTCGACGCCTACCGGTTCCACCGCCTACGCGCTGTCGGCAGGCGGGCCGATCATGCACCCCAAGCTCGACGCCATCGTCATCGTGCCGATGTACCCGCACACCTTGTCGGGCCGGCCGATCGTGGTCGACGGCAACAGCGAGCTGAAGATCGTCGTCTCCAAGGACCTGCAGATCTACCCGCAGGTGTCCTGCGATGGGCAGAACCACTTCACCTGCGCACCGGGCGATACCGTCACCGTCAGCAAGAAGTCGCAGAAGCTGCGCCTGATTCATCCGCTGGGCCATAACTACTACGAGGTCTGCCGTACCAAGCTGGGTTGGGGCAGCCGCTTGGGGGGTAGAGACGATTGATGCTCGATCCGGCGCGAAGCTTCGACATCATCGGTGACGTGCACGGCTGTGCACACACCCTGGAACGCCTGCTCGACCGGCTGGGCTACCGCCGCCATGGCGGCGTGTGGCGCCACCCGCGGCGCCAGGTGCTGTTTCTCGGCGACATCGTCGACCGCGGCCCGCGCATTCGTGAGGCCCTGCACCTGGTGCACGACATGGTCGAGGCCGGCCAGGCCTTCTGCATCATGGGCAACCACGAATACAACGCCCTGGGCTGGGTCACCCCGGCGCTGCCAGGCAGCGGCAAGACCTACGTGCGTGAACACACACCGCGCCACACCCGGCTGATCGAAGAGACCCTGGCCCAGTTCGCCGACCACCCGGCTGACTGGCACGACTTCAGCCAGTGGTTCTATCGCCTGCCGCTGTTCATCGATGCCGGGCGTTTTCGCCTGGTGCACGCCTGCTGGGACCCTGACCTGATCGGCCCGCTGCGCGCGCAGTACCCCAGTGGCTGCGTCGATGAACACTTCATCCAGGCCTCGGACGTGCCCGGCAGCTTTGCTTCCACCGTGTGCAACCGCCTGCTACGCGGTACCGACATGCGCCTGCCCGACGGTCTGACGCTGACCGGCGGCGACGGCCTGACCCGCGCGTTCTTTCGCACCAAATTCTGGGAAGACGACCCGCAGACCTACGGCGACATCGTCTTCCAGCCCGACGCGCTGCCCGAAGACGTCGCCCGCACGCCGCTCGACCCGAAGCAGAAAAAGGCCTTGCTGCGTTACCCCGAAGACGAACCGCTGCTGTTCGTCGGCCACTACTGGCGCAGCGGCCCGCCCAGCCCGATTCGCCCGAACCTCGCCTGCCTCGACTACAGCGCCGTGCTCTACGGCAAGCTGGTGGCGTACCGGCTGGATCAAGAAACCTGCATCGACCCCGGCAAATTCGTCTGGGTCGATGTCGAACGTTCGCAGGCCCACTCATGAATTTTATCGATGTTCTACGGCTGCCGCTGAGCACCGACCTCAGTCGCTTCGTCCATACGCTGCAGCGCCTGGGTTTGCCGCACCGGATGAGCGAGGAAGGCGACGTTCAGGTGCTGTGGGTGCCCGAGGATCTGGTCGACGAGGCGCGCGAGCTGTACGAAGGTTACCTGCGCGGAGATGCCCTGTTCGTCGCACACGCGCTGGTCAGGGATGAGCAGCCCGAGCCACCTGCCCAGGATGCACCTTCGCTGCTGGCCCAGGCCAAGGCCTGCAAGGTCACCGCCGCCGTGATCCTGCTGTGCCTGCTGGTCGCAGGCCTTACACGCCTCGGTGACAACCTCGGTTTCGACGGGTGGTTCACCTTCCTTCCGCTGCATCTGGAGGGGGAGCTTCTCTATGTCACCCAGCTCGACCAGAGCCTGGCCGAAGGTCAGTGGTGGCGGCTGGTATCGCCCATGCTCTTGCATTTTGGCGTGCTGCATCTGGCCATGAACTGTTTATGGTTCTGGGAGCTGGGGCGGCGCGTCGAAGTACGCCAAGGGTCGTGGGCATTGCTCGGCCTGACGTTGCTGTTCAGCCTGGTGGCGAACCTGACTCAGCATTTCAACAGCGGCCCGGGCCTGTTTGGCGGGCTGTCAGGTGTGCTGTATGGCTTGCTCGGGTATGTCTGGATCTTCCAGCGCCTGGCGCCTAACCCGCAGTTCGCGCTGCCCAGGGGCGTGCTGGTGATGATGCTGATCTGGCTGGCGGTCTGCCTGACCGGCGTCGTCGGCAAACTGGGCATGGGCCAGATCGCCAACGGCGCGCATGTCGGCGGGCTGCTCGTCGGCTGCCTGACCGGGCTCTTGGGCGGCGCTCTGGCGCGGCGTAAACTGGGTGCTGGCTGAATGCCGTCCATCGGCCTGGCCGCCCATTGAAACAGCGCCATGGCGCGTAGTGCCAGTCAGTTGAGTGATCGGGGCCGCTTTGCGGCCCATCGCGGCTAAAGCCGCTCCCACAAAATCGTACAACCTGTGGGAGCGGCCGGTCCGGCGCTCCGGTTAGCCGCGATGGGCTACAAGGCAGCCCCACTGGTGCAGATGCAACTTGACTGACAGGCATCAGCCCTGGCGCGTACTATTTCAGACACGGCGCTGTGCTACGCAGCGCCTGTCGGCTTGATCCGGAGACCCTATGTCCACGTTCGAACACATGATCGAAAACATCACCCCCGACATCTACCAGAGCCTGAAAACGGCGGTTGAACTGGGGCGCTGGTCGGATGGGCGCAAGCTCACCCTCGAGCAGAAGGAGCTTTCGCTGCAAGCGGTGATCGCCTGGGAGGCCAAGCACCTGCCCGAAGACCAGCGCACCGGCTACATGGGGCCGCAGGAATGCGCCTCGAAGTCCGCGCCCATCCCCAACATCCTGTTCAAGTCGGACTCGGTACATTGATCGAACTCGCTCGCGGCTCTCTGAGCAAAATGGCCGTCCGCCTT
Organism: Pseudomonas sp.; assembly: GCF_032058845.1. Lineage (GTDB taxonomy): Bacteria > Pseudomonadota > Gammaproteobacteria > Pseudomonadales > Pseudomonadaceae > Aquipseudomonas. The sequence goes on from NZ_DAMCCR010000078.1 coordinate 17,393, forward strand.
GATGCGCCGGTCGTGCAATACAGCTTTCGCCTGGGCGAAACCCAGGTGCCGGTCAACCCGCTGATCGGCCAGTCGTTGCGCCTGGAATACCTCGGCGCCATTCACTGCAGCCACTGCGGCAAACGTACCAAATCGAGCTACAGCCAAGGCTACTGCTACCCCTGCATGACCAAACTGGCCCAGTGCGACCTGTGCATCATGGCCCCGGAACGCTGCCACTACGACGCCGGCACCTGCCGCGACCCATCGTGGGGCGAGCAGTTCTGCATGACCGATCACATCGTGTACCTGGCCAACTCCTCGGGTATCAAGGTCGGCATCACCCGCGCCACGCAACTGCCCACGCGCTGGCTCGACCAGGGCGCGAGCCAGGCGCTGCCGATCATGCGCGTGGCCACCCGCCTGCAGTCCGGGCTGGTCGAAGACCTGCTGCGCAGCCAGGTGCCAGACCGCACCAACTGGCGCGCGTTGCTCAAGGGCGATGCCGAAACCCTCGACCTGATCGCCGTACGCGAGCAGATCTTCGACGCCTGCGCCGATGGCCTGCGCGGGCTGCAGGCGCGCTTTGGCTTGCAGGCGATCCAGCCGCTGCCCGACGCCGAGGTCGTGCACATGCGCTATCCGGTCCAGGCCTACCCAAGCAAGATCGTCAGCTTCAACCTCGACAAGAATCCGCGGGTAGAAGGCACGCTGCTGGGGATCAAGGGTCAGTATCTGATCTTCGACACCGGCGTGATCAACGTTCGCAAGTACACGGCCTATCAACTGGCCGTGCTCCAAGCTGCCTGAACGCCTTGAAACCAGGCCATGCCGGGTGACACGCAGTCGCGGCGCCCAGCCTGGCCCGACCTTCGTCACCAGACCGTTCAGCTAGAACTCCAGTAAAAGGACCGCCCCATGCGCACCGAACAACCGCAAGCGATCTACCTCAAGGACTACCAGGCGCCTGAGTACCTGATCGACGAGACGCACCTGACCTTCGAGCTGTTCGAGGACCACACCCTGGTCCATGCGCAACTGGTGATGCGCCGCAATCCGGTGCACGGTGCCGGCTTGCCGGCGCTGGTGCTCAATGGCCAACAGCTGGAACTGCTGAGCGTACAGCTGGACGACCAGGCCCTGAGCGCGGGCGACTATCAGGTCGATGCCGACAGCCTGACCCTGCACCCCAGGGCCGAGCGTTTCACCCTCGACACCTCGGTGCGCATCCACCCGGAAAGCAACACCGCGCTCGAAGGCCTGTACAAGTCGGGCAAGATGTTCTGCACCCAGTGCGAGGCCGAGGGCTTTCGCAAGATCACCTATTATCTCGACCGCCCGGATGTGATGAGCGCGTTCACCACCACGGTGATCGCCGAACAGCAGCGCTATCCGGTGCTGCTCTCCAACGGCAACCCGGTCGGCAGCGGCCCTGCCGACGACGGCCGGCACTGGGCGACCTGGGAAGACCCGTTCATGAAGCCGGCGTACCTCTTTGCGCTGGTGGCCGGCGATCTCTGGTGCGTCGAAGACAGCTTCACCCGCCAGTCCGGCCGCGACGTGACCCTGCGCATTTATGTCGAGCCCGAGAACCTCGACAAGTGCGACCACGCCATGGTCAGCCTGAAGAAGTCCATGCGCTGGGACGAGGAGGTGTATGGCCGCGAGTACGACCTGGACATCTTCATGATCGTCGCGGTCAACGACTTCAACATGGGCGCCATGGAAAACAAGGGCCTGAACATCTTCAACTCCAGTTGCGTGCTGGCCCGCGCCGAAACCGCCACCGATGCCGCGCACCAGCGCGTCGAAGCGGTGGTGGCCCACGAGTACTTCCACAACTGGTCGGGCAACCGCGTCACCTGCCGCGACTGGTTCCAGCTCTCGCTCAAAGAAGGCTTCACGGTGTTCCGCGACGCCGAGTTCAGCGCCGACATGAACTCGCGCACGGTCAAGCGCATCGAGGACGTGGCGTACCTGCGCACCCACCAGTTCGCCGAAGACGCCGGCCCCATGGCCCACCCGGTGCGGCCCGACAGCTTCATCGAGATTTCCAACTTCTACACCCTGACGGTGTACGAGAAGGGTTCGGAAGTGGTGCGCATGGTTCGCACCCTGTTGGGCGCCGAGGGCTTCCGCAAGGGCAGCGACCTGTATTTCGAGCGTCACGATGGCCAGGCCGTGACCTGCGATGACTTCATCCAGGCCATGGAAGACGCCACCGGCGCCGACCTCACCCAGTTCAAGCGCTGGTACGTGCAGGCCGGCACGCCGCGCCTGGCCATCAGCGACGCCTGGGATGCCGACGCCGGGCGCTACAGCCTGACCTTCCGCCAGAGCTGCCCGGCCACCCCGGATGGCCGCGAAAAACTGCCGTTCGTGATTCCCGTGGAACTGGGCTTGCTCGACCGCGAGGGCAACGACCTGCCGCTGCAACTGACCGGTGAAAACGCAGCCCAAGGCACCACCCGCGTTCTGTCGGTCACCGAGGCCGAGCAGACCTTCGTCTTCGAAGGCCTCAGCGCCAAGCCGCTGCCGTCCTTGCTGCGCGGCTTCAGCGCGCCGGTCAAATGGAGCTTCCCGTACGACCGCGATCAGCTGATGTTCCTCATGCAGCACGACAGCGACGGTTTCAACCGCTGGGAGGCCGGCCAGCAGTTGTCGGTGCAGGTGCTGCAAGAGCTGATCGGCCAGTACCAGCGGGGCGAAGCCTTCACGCTGGATGCGCGTTTGATCACCGCCCTGGGCACGGTGCTCGGTAACGACTCGCTGGACCCGGCCATGGTCGCCGAAATGCTTTCGCTGCCAGGCGAGGGCTACCTCACCGAGATCAGCGAGGTGGCCGATGTCGACGCCATCCACGCTGCCCGCGACTTCGCGCGCCAGCAGATCGCCGAGCAACTGCATGACGCCCTGTGGGCGCGCTACCAGGCCAACCGTGCGCTGTCGCGGGCCACGCCGTATGTGGCAGCAGCCGAGCACTTCGCCCGTCGTGGCCTGCAGAACATCGCGTTGTCGTACCTGATGCTGACCGGCAAGCCCGAGGTGCTGGCTGCGACCCTGGAGCAGTTCGACCAGTGCGACAACATGACCGAGCGCCTCACCGCCCTGGCGGTGCTGGTCAACTCGCCGTTCGAGGCCGAACGCCAGCACGCGCTGGACGTGTTCGCCGAGCACTTCAAGGACAACCCGCTGGTCATGGACCAGTGGTTCAGCGTGCAGGCGGCGAGCACCCAGCCCGGTGGCCTGGCGCGGGTCAAGGCGTTGATGCAGCATCCGGCCTTCACCCTGAAGAACCCGAACAAGGTGCGCGCGCTGATCGGCGCTTTCGCCGGACAGAACCTGGTCAACTTCCATGCTGCCGACGGTTCCGGCTACCACTTCCTGGCGGACCTGGTGATCGAGCTGAACGCCTTCAACCCGCAGATCGCTTCGCGCCAACTGGCGCCGCTGACCCGCTGGCGCAAGTACGACGCGGCGCGTCAGGCGCTGATGAAAGGTGAGTTGCAGCGGATTCTGGACTCGGGGGCCTTGTCCAGTGATGTGTATGAGGTGGTGAGCAAGAGCCTGGCCTAAGGCGCTATTGGCGACTGTTCGGAAAAGCCCGCGCTCGTCGATTCGAGTGCGGGTTTTTTCAGGACCGAACCCTGCAGCAAACCTTCCAAGCGCCACGCAGCGGGCCTGTGGACCAGAGGCCGCGCCGACATCGCCTCAATGATCGCGGTGACGGTCAGCACTCACAGGTGGTAGTCCAGGCGCTGCTTGGCCGCCCACTGCCGTGGCGACATTCCATGCTCACGTTGAAATGCATGGCGCATGGCTTGCCCATCGGCAAAGCCGCACTGCACCGCCGCCAGCTCGATCGGGCTGCCGCGCGCCAACAGCTCCTGGGCGCGCGCAATGCGTGCCCGTCTCAACCAGCCTCCGAGACTGTCTCCGGTGCGCGTACGAATATGCCGCGTCAGGCTGCGCGCGCTCACCCCCGCGCGTTTGGCCAAGGCCTCGAGCGATGGCGTCTGTCGCGGGTCTTGCCACAGCGCTTCGAGCAGATCCGCCACCCGGTGCTCGGCCAGGGAGACCGGCGTCGGGCGCTCGGGAAGCTGCGCATGGCTGCCTGCGCGTTGCGGCGCCACCACCAACTGGCGCGCGATGCGATTGGCCTCGGCTTGCCCGGCAAACCGCGCCACCAGGTGCAGGCAGC
>NZ_DAMCCR010000079.1:0-20877 GCF_032058845.1 Pseudomonas sp.
CAATCCCAATGGCGGCGCGATCGCCCTCGGCCATCCGTTGGGCATGAGCGGCGCGCGTCTGGTGCTCACGGCGCTGCATCAGTTGGAGAAGAGCGGCGGGCGCAAGGGCCTGGCGACGCTGTGCGTGGGCGTAGGGCAGGGCCTCGCGTTGGCCATCGAGCGGGTCTGACCAGGCGTGTACACGGCGCGTGGGGGCGGGCGCCCCTGCGCACTGTTGAACAAGCATGTAACCGGGTATGTCTAGACTTACCTGTGACCCCCTCAGGAGCAACCCGTCCATGACTACCCCCCACTACACCGCCGAAGAGCGCAAGAAACGCGTCTTCGCCATCGTCGGCGCCTCCTCGGGCAACCTCGTGGAATGGTTCGACTTCTATGTCTACGCCTTCTGCGCCATCTACTTCGCACCGGCGTTCTTCCCGTCCGATGACCCCACCGTGCAGTTGCTCAACACCGCGGGTGTGTTCGCCGCAGGTTTCCTCATGCGGCCCATCGGCGGCTGGATCTTCGGCCGCCTGGCCGACCGCCACGGGCGCAAGAACTCGCTGATGATCTCGGTGCTGATGATGTGCGCCGGCTCGCTGATGATCGCCTGTCTGCCGACCTACGCCAGCATCGGCACCTGGGCGCCCGCGCTGCTGTTGATCGCGCGCTTGATCCAGGGCCTGTCGGTGGGTGGTGAGTACGGCACCACGGCCACGTACATGAGTGAAGTGGCCCTGCGCGGCCAGCGCGGCTTCTTCGCCTCGTTCCAGTACGTCACGCTGATCGGCGGGCAGCTGCTGGCGGTGCTGGTGGTGGTGATTCTGCAGCAGCTGCTGAGTGAAGAAGAGCTGCGCGCCTGGGGCTGGCGCATTCCGTTCGTGGTCGGTGCGGTGGCGGCGGTGATCTCGCTGATGCTGCGTCGCTCGCTGGAGGAAACCAGCAGCGCCGAAACCCGCCAAGACAAGGACGCCGGTTCGATCAGCGGGCTGTTCCGCAACCACGGCGCGGCCTTCATCACCGTGCTCGGCTACACCGCCGGCGGTTCGCTGATTTTCTACACCTTCACCACCTACATGCAGAAGTTCCTGGTCAATACGGCCGGCATGCCCGCCAAGCACGCCAGCTACGTGATGACTGGCGCGCTGTTCCTGTTCATGTTGATGCAGCCGCTGTTCGGCATGCTCTCCGACCGCATCGGGCGGCGTAACTCGATGCTGCTGTTCGGTGCGCTGGGCACGCTGTTCACCGTGCCGCTGCTGATGGCGCTGAAGACCGTTACCAGCCCGATCATGGCCTTCCTGCTGGTGACCGTGGCCCTGGCCATCGTCAGCCTGTATACCTCGATCAGTGGTCTGGTGAAGGCCGAGATGTTCCCGGCGCAGGTGCGCGCCCTGGGCGTGGGCCTGGCCTATGCGGTGGCCAACGCCCTGTTCGGCGGGTCGGCGGAGTACGTGGCCCTGAACCTCAAGTCGATGGGCATCGAGAACACCTTCTACTGGTACGTCACTGCCATGATGGCGGTGGCCTTCCTGTTCAGCCTGCGGCTGCCGAAAAAAGCCAGCTACCTGCACGATGATCACTGAGGAGTGCGCATGACCCCGCACCTGGGTAACCAGCTGTTCGACGCCTACTTCACCGCTGCACCCATGCGTGAGGTGTTTTCCGACCGGGGTCGCCTGCAGGGCATGCTCGATTTCGAAGCTGCCCTGGCCCGCGCCGAGGCCTCGGTAGGGCTGGTGCCGCCCAGCGCGGTGCCGGCGATCGAGGCGGCCTGCAAGGCCGAACGCTATGACGTCCAGGCGTTGGCGCAGGCGATCTGCAGCGCCGGCAACTCGGCGATTCCGCTGGTCAAGGCGTTGGGCAAGGTGGTGGCCAGTGGTGTGGCCGAAGCCGAGCGCTACGTGCACCTGGGCGCCACCAGCCAGGACGCCATGGACACCGGGCTGGTGCTGCAACTGCGCGCTGCCCTGGCCTTGCTCGAAACCGACCTCGGCACGCTGGCTGACACGCTGTCACGCCAGGCCCTGTTGCACGCCGATACGGTACTGGTCGGGCGCACGTGGCTGCAGCATGCAACCCCAGTCACCCTCGGCATGAAGCTCGCCAGTGTGCTCGGCGCGCTGACCCGCCATCGCCAGCGCCTCAAAGAACTCAAACCACGCTTTCTGGTGCTGCAGTTCGGCGGCGCCTCTGGGAGCCTGGCCGCGCTGGGCAGCAAAGCGTTGCCCGTCGCCGAGGCGCTGGCCGAGCAACTGCAACTGACCCTGCCCGAGCAACCCTGGCACACCCAGCGTGATCGCCTGGTCGAGCTGGGTTCAGTGCTGGGCCTGATCGCCGGAAGCCTGGGTAAGTTCGGGCGAGACGTCAGCCTGTTGATGCAGACCGAGGCCGGCGAAGTGTTCGAACCCTCGGCGCCGGGCAAGGGCGGTTCTTCGACCATGCCGCACAAGCGCAATCCGGTGGGCGCAGCGGTGCTGATCGGTGCTGCCACGCGCGTGCCGGGGCTGGTCTCGACGCTGTTTTCGGCCATGCCCCAGGAGCACGAGCGCAGCCTGGGCCTGTGGCATGCCGAATGGGAGACCCTGCCGGAGATCTGCTGCCTGGTTTCGGGCGCCTTGCAGCATGCGCAGGTCATTGCCGATGGCTTGCAGGTCGACACCGAGCGCATGCGCCAGAACCTCGACCTGACCCAGGGCCTGGTGCTGGCCGAAGCCGTGAGCATCGTGCTGGCGCAGCGCCTGGGCCGCGACCGTGCCCATCATCTGCTCGAACAGTGCTGCCAGCGCGCCGTCGCCGAACACCGTCACCTGCGCAGCGTACTCGGCGACGAGCCGCAGGTGGCCGAGCAGTTGTCGAGCGATGAACTCGATCGCTTGCTCGACCCTGCCCATTACCTCGGTCAGGCGCGCGTGTGGGTGGCGCGGGCGGTGGCTGAACATCAACAATTTTCTGCCTGAAGGAGACCGCTGTGGCACATCTGCAACTGGCTGATGGCGTACTGAACTACCAACTGCAGGGCCCGGCCGATGCGCCGGTGCTGGTGTTGTCGAACTCGCTGGGCACCGACCTGGGCATGTGGGACGCGCAAGTGGCGGTGTGGTGCGAGCATTTTCGCGTGCTGCGCTATGACACCCGTGGTCATGGCCAGTCGCTGGTTACCGAGGGGCCGTACAGCATCGCGCAACTGGGCGCTGATGTGCTGGCACTGCTCGATGCGCTCGACATCCCCAAGGCGCATTTCGTCGGGCTGTCGATGGGCGGCCTGATCGGCCAATGGCTGGGCATCAACGCGGGTGACCGCCTGCTCAGCCTGACGTTGTGCAACACCGCCGCATTGATCGGCAGCGCGCAGGTGTGGAATGACCGCATCGATGCTGTGCTGGCAGGCGGCCAAGCGGCGATGCTCAACCTGCGCGACGGCTCCCTGGCGCGCTGGTTCACCCCAGGCTTCGTCGAGGCTGAGCCCGCCGGGGCCCAGCGCATCACGCAGATGCTGGCCAGCACCTCGCCTGAAGGCTATGCCGCCAACTGCGCCGCCGTGCGCGATGCCGACTACCGCGAGCAGGTGCAGCAGATTCAGGTGCCGACGCTGATCGTGGCAGGCACTCATGATGTAGTGACCACGCCGGAACATGGCCGCTTCCTGCAGGCGCACATTGACGGTGCGCAGTTCGTCGAGTTTGCGGCAGCGCACTTGTCGAACGTGGAGACCGGCGCGCCGTTCACACGCCGCGTGCTCGATTTTCTGCAAGCTTGCTGAGGGCTGTTCGATGGATGAGCAACAACGTTACGAAGCCGGCATGCACGTGCGCCGCGAGGTGCTGGGCGATGCGCATGTGGACCGCAGTCTGGACAAGCTGACCGACTTCAACAGCGAGTTTCAGAACATGATCACCCGGCATGCCTGGGGTGATATCTGGACGCGGCCTGGGTTGCCGCGGCACACCCGCAGCTTGATCACGATCGCCATGCTGATCGGGATGAATCGCAACGATGAGCTGAAATTGCACTTGCGTGCGGCTGCGAACAACGGCGTGACGCGCGATGAGATCAAGGAGGTGCTGATGCAGAGCGCGATCTATTGCGGGATTCCGGCGGCCAATGCGACGTTTCATCTGGCGGAGTCGGTGTGGGATGAGTTGGGGGTGGAGTCGCGTTAAGCGCGGGCTGCCATTTCGCTGGCGCGGCGAGGGCTGCTGATTGCATTTCATGCGGTAAGGTCGTTGCCTGGGCGGCAGCCTTTCACCTTTACGGCGACCTACTTTTGCCGGGCAAAGGTAGGCAAAACCCGCGTGCTTCGCCAGCCTGCCCTTCACTGCGCTGCGCTGCGTTACTTCGCTGGCGCGGCGAGGGCTGCTGATTGCATTTCATGCGGTAAGGTCGTTGCCTGGGCGGCAGCTTTTCGCCTTTACGGCGACCTACTTTTGCCGGGCAAAAGTAGGCAAAACCCGCGTGCTCCACCAGCCGGCCCTTCACTGCGCTGCGCTGCGTTACGGGTGCCCTGCGTTGTGGCGCGCTCCAGGGCTGCGCGGCCTACGGTTTGCTGCGCAAACCTACATCTCGCACCTTCGGCTGCGCCTCAGGTGCGCTGCGCGCCCGCCCCTGCGCACACCACAACGCAGGCCGGCTGAAGTCGCGATTGGCGGCGCCTGGGCTGGCGGGGGATAGGGGCGTGTGGGGGGCTTGTGGCTGTTTTATTGCACGGTTGGGGATATGGCGTTGCTGATGGGGGATTGTGGGATGTGCTGGCATGAGTGGTTGGCGAGTGGGTAGCAAAGCGCGCGTTAACCAGACCTGATATCCCTCCGGTTTTTAGTACTTCGTGAGGTTCGTTGCCCACCAGCTTGCGGCTTTGCATGGCTGTCGTATCTTGTGGCCCTCCATGCAATCCATACCCGGCCAGTCCAGGCGCCATCAATCGCGACTTCAGCCGGCCTGCGTTGCGGTGTGCGTAGGGGCGGACGCGCAGCGTCCCTGAGGCGTAGCCGAAGGCGCGAGATGTAGGTTTGCGCAGCAAACCGTAGGCCGCGCAGGCCCGAAGCGCGCCGTAACGCAGGGCACCCGCAACGGAGCGCAGCGCAGTGGAGGGCCGGCTGGTGGAGCACGGGGTCTTTTGCCTACTTTTGCACCCTTGCAAAAGTAGGTCGCCGTAAAGGCGAAAAGCTGCCGCCCAGGCAACCCAACCATGGCAGGTTGCAAGATCCCCAGCTATCCATAAATCGACACAACACCAGTGCGGCGCCCGTCGGCCCACCTGACCTGCACGATGGGCACGCAGACCGGGTAACGGGTAGACAAGGTTCTAGGGTCAAGATCAGGCCCTGCGCGTCACACCCCGCAATCGCACGCCGGCCCACAGTCTCGACAGCCCTTACAGCCCTTACAGCAAGCTGAACGGATAACTCACAATCAGTCGGTTCTCATCGAACGCATTGGTGCTGTAATCCCGGCGCATGGTCGAGTTGCGCCACTTCACGGTGAGGTCCTTGAAGGCGCCCGACTGCACCGCATAGGCCAGCTCGCTCTCGCGAGCCCACTCCTTGCCATCGTCAACCACGGCGGTGTGCACGTTTTCGCCTTTGATGTAGCGGTTCATCAGGGTCAGCCCGGGCACGCCGATGCTGGCGAAGTTGAAGTCGTGACGCACCTGCCAGGAGCGTTCCTTGGCGTTGTCGAAGCTGGCGTTGTAGCTGTCGTTGGCGAGCGTGCCGCCACTGGTGCCGTTGACCCTGAACCAGGCGTCGTCCCCGCTGACTTTCTGCAAGCCGACATAGAAGGTGTGCCCTTGGTACTTGGCCGAGAGCAGCGCAGAGGCGGTGCGGTTGTCCAGATCGCCGGCGCGCTCGCTGCCGTCTTCCTTGCCGATGAAGTAGCCAAGGTTGGCGGCCAGGGTCCAGTCGCCTACCGGCTGGCTGTGTTGCAGGTTCAGGTACTGCTGCTGGTAGACGTCCTTGAGCTGGGCGTTCCACAAGCCGACCAGGGTGCGCTTGTCGTTGAAGGTGTACTCACCGCCGGCAAAGTTGAAGCGGTCGGAGGTGGCGGCGGGGCGGCCGTTGAAGAACATGTCTTCCATGCTGGCGTCGTTGCGCGGGCTGTTGGCTCGGAACTGACCGCCGTACAGGCTCAAACCCTCGATTTCGCGCGACACCACCTGCGCCCCGCGGAAGGTCTGTGGCAACGAACGGCCGTCGTCGGAACGCAGGATCGGCAGCACCGGCATCCACTCACCCACTTTCAGCTCGGTCTGGGAGATTTTCGCCTTGAGGGCGACGCCCAACCGGCCAAAGTCATCGGCTGGGCGGCCATCGTCATGGATCGGCAGCAACTGCGTACCGCCTGTGCCACGACCGCCGTCGAGCTTGACCGAGTACAGGCCGAGCACATCGACCCCGAAGCCGACCGTGCCTGGGGTTGAAGCCTGAGCGGGCGTCGAGGATGAAGCTTTGCGTCCACTCCTCGGCCTTGCTCTGGCGATTGCCAGGGTCGACGAAATTGCGGTTGATGTAGAAGTTACGCAGGTTCAGCGTGGCCTTGGCGTCTTCCATGAAGCCGCCATCGGCGGCCAGGGCCGGCAGGCTGCAAGACACGGCCAACAGGCCAGGCAGCAGGTGGCGTGCGGGATGAGGAGTGTTCATCTGTCGAAGATCTCTTGTTGTTATCGGCACGGCAGTACGCTGCAGGACACCCTGCAGCCAGAGCCCTGGGCAAAAGGGAACGTTTGGTACATTGCGAGGCCGATGGTGCTGCGAAGGGTAGGGCGAGGCAATTCGCCGCAGGCGGAACAGGGCGATTACCGAACGGAATGTTCTAGTTGGTTCATTTTGCCAGTGCCGGGGGAAAAGCGCACGGGGCGGCAGGAATCAGTGCGAGGGATAGGGGCATGAGGACGGTGGCCGTCAGGGTTACCCCGCGCATTCAGCGGTAACCGCACGCCTGGATTGGCGCGGTTGAAGACCACCCTGCAGGCGCTAACTGTCTTTCACCTGATCCGGACAAACGATCCCGGAGGACGGGCTCGTCAGATCGAGGGGTGCTGTCTGCATCAGGTCGGCTGCGCCGGCTATTACGACTGACCGGCGCGCCGGACCGGCCGCTTCTACGATTTGCGTATCACGTCAGCCTGATGCGGTCGAGTAGGAGCGGCCGATCCGGCGCCCCGGTTAGCCGCGATGGCGCCGGCAGGCGCCCAAAGCTTCTGGTGAATGGCGCTGGCCTTCGCCAGCCAGCGCCGTCGCCCCGCTTCGATTACCGCGCCGCCTGCTGGTTCGCCTCCCCCGTGCGCTCATACCAGCCGCCACCCAAGGCCTTGTACAGGTTCACTTCGCTGACCAGCTGCGACAACCGATCGGTAATCAGCGCCTGTTGCACGCTGAACAGCGAGCGCTGGGCGTCGAGGAACGTCAGGTTGCTGTCGATGCCGATGCGATAACGGCGTTCGGCCAGGCGGTAGTAGTCCTTGTTCGCGGCGACCAGGTCACGCTGGGCCTGTAACTGATCCTGGTAGGTCTTGCGTGCGGTCAGCCCATCGGCAACTTCCTGGAAGGCGGTCTGGATGGTCTTCTCGTACTTGGCGACGTTGATGTCTTTCTGGATTTTCGAATATTCCAGGCTGGCCTTCAGCGCACCGGCGTTGAAGATCGGCAGGCTGATCTGTGGCTGGAACAGCCAGGTGCCCGAGCCACCGCCGAACAGGCCACTCATGTCCGGGCTCAGGGTCCCGGCATTGGCGGTCAGGCTGATGCGTGGGAAGAACGCCGCCCGCGCCGCGCCGATGTTGGCGTTCGCAGCCTTGAGCAGGTGTTCGGCCTCCTGGATGTCCGGGCGACGCTGCAGCAGGTCCGAAGGCAGACCGGCCGGTACTTCGGCCAACTGATCGGCATCCAGCGCCAGGGGCTCGGGCAGGTTGCTCGGAATACCGGTGCCCAGTAGCACAGTCAGGCTGTTGACGTCCTGCGCCACCAGGCGCTGGTACTGCGCCAGCTTGACCCGCGCGCCTTCCACGGAAGTGCGCGCCTGGCTCAGATCGAGCGCCGAGGACACACCGACGTCGGTGCTGCGCTGGGTCAGGTTCAAGCTCTCCTGGAAGGCCTTGAGCGTGTCCTGGGTCACGCGCAATTGCGCCTGATCCGCCTGCCAGGTGTAGTAGGCGTTGGCCACGCTGGCCACCAGAGCGATCTGCGTGGAGCGGCGAGCCTCTTCACTCGACAGGTAGGTTTCCAGGGCCTGTTGGCTGAGGCTGCGCACTCTGCCGAACAGGTCCAGCTCGTAGGCGCTGACACCAAGCGTTGCCGAGTACTGGCTGGTGATGCCGGAACGGCCGGTCTGCGACAGGTCGGACGGCACCCGCTGGCGGCTGCCGCTGGCATCGGCGGATACGGCCGGGAACAGATCGGCGCGCTGGATGCGGTACTGCGCGCGGTAGGCGTCGATGTTCAGCGCGGCAACGCGCAGGTCACGGTTGTTTTCCAGCGACGTCTGAATCAGCTGTTGCAGCGCGCGGTCGGTGAAGAACTGGCGCCAGCCCTGTTCTGCCGCCGCCACATTGGCCGACTCGGCCGGCGAGTACGCCGGGCCTTGCGGGAATTGCGCCGGGACTGGCGCCTCGGGCGTCTGGTAGTCAGGGATCAGCGAGCAACCGCTCAGAATCAGGGCGGTTACCGCCAGGGACAGCAAGGACTTGGTCATTGCCCAGCCTCATAACGTGGAGTTTCAGGAGTGTCAGGCGTGTGGTCGTCTTCGGGCTTCTTCTTGCCGCCGAATACCGACGACACGGCCACGAAGAACAACGGCACCCAGAAGATGGCCAATACGGTGGCACTGATCATGCCGCCGATGACGCCGGTACCAATGGCATGCTGGCTGCCCGAGCCCGCGCCGCTGGCGATGGTCAACGGTACCACGCCGAGAATGAACGCCAGCGAGGTCATGATGATCGGGCGCAAACGCATCCGGCAGGCTTCGATGGTGGCGTCGTACAGGCTCTTGCCTTGCTCGTGCAGCTCTTTGGCGAACTCGACGATCAGGATCGCGTTCTTCGCCGCCAGGCCGATGGTGGTCAGCAGCCCCACTAGGAAGTACACGTCGTTGGACAGCCCGCGCAGGCTGGTGGCGATCAGCGCACCGATGATGCCGAGCGGCACCACCAGTACGACCGCGATCGGGATCGACCAGCTTTCATACAGCGCCGCCAGGCAGAGGAAGACGAACAGGATCGACAGCGCGAACAGCGCCGGCATCTGCGAGCCTGAGAGTTTTTCCTCATACGACATGCCGGTCCAGGCGTAGCCGATGCCATCGGGCAGCTCGCCGGCGATGCGTTCGACTTCGGCCATGGCTTCACCGGTGCTGTAGCCGGGTGCCGGAGTACCGAGCACTTCGACCGCCTCGACACCGTTGTAGCGCGACAGCTTCGGCGAGCCGTAGGTCCACTCGCCACTGGCGAAGGAGGAGAACGGCACCATCTCGCCCTTGCCGTTGCGCACGTACCATTTCTTCAGGTCTTCGGGGCTCATGCGCGCGCTGGATTCGCCCTGGATGTAGACCTTCTTGACCCGACCACGGTCGATGAAGTCGTTGACATAGCTGCCGCCCAAGGCGATGGACAGGGTGTTGTTGATGTCGGCGATGGTCACGCCCAATGCACTGGCGCGTTCGTCATCGACGATCAGCTGGTACTGCGGCTCATCGTTCAGGCCGTTTGGACGCACACCCGCGAGGATCTTGCTCTGCGAGGCCTTGCCGAGGAACTCGTTGCGCGCCTCCATGAGCTTCGCGTGGCCGACACCGGCGCGGTCCTGGAGGAACACGTCGAAGCCGCTGGCGTTACCCAGCTCCAGCACCGCAGGCGGGGCGAAGGCGAACACCATGGCGTCACGGAAGGTGAAGAAGTGCTGCTGCGCGCGCTGGGCCAGGCCAAACACGCTGTTCTCTGCAGAACGTTCGCCCCACGGTTTGAGCATGATGAAGGCCATGCCCGAGCTCTGCCCGCGGCCGGCGAAGTTGAAGCCGGTGACGGTAAACACCGACGAGACCGTATCGGCTTCGTCCTTGAGCAGATAGGCACGCATCTGGTCGACCACATCCTGGGTGCGCTCGGCACTGGAACCGGCCGGCGTCTGCACCTGGGCGAACAGCACGCCCTGGTCTTCTTCGGGCAGGAACGCGGCAGGGATGCGCATGAACAGCCAGATCATGCCGACCACGATCAGCGCATAAGCCAGCAGGAACGGCAGCTTGCGACGCAAGATGAAGCCCACGCTGCGCTCGTAACCCTGCACGCTGCGGTCGAAGTTGCGGTTGAACCAGCGGAAGAAGCCGCTCTTGCCGGAGTGGTGCTCGCCTTTCTTCAGCGGCTTGAGCATGGTCGCGCACAGCGCCGGGGTGAACACCAACGCCACCAGCACCGACAGGCCCATAGCCGATACGATGGTGATCGAGAACTGCCGGTAAATCACGCCTGTGGAGCCGCCGAAGAAGGCCATGGGCAGCAGTACCGCCGAGAGCACCAGGGCAATACCGACCAGCGCGCCCTGGATCTGCTCCATCGACTTCTTGGTCGCCTGCTTGGGCGGTAGCCCCTCTTCGGACATGACCCGCTCGACGTTCTCCACCACGACGATGGCGTCGTCCACCAGCAAGCCGATGGCCAGCACCATGGCGAACATGGTCAGGGTGTTGATGCTGAAACCGAACGCGGCCAGGATGCCGAAGGTACCCAGCAACACCACCGGCACGGTCATCGTGGTGATGATGGTGGCACGGAAGTTCTGCAGGAACAGGTACATCACCAGGAACACCAGCACCACGGCTTCGATCAGGGTGTGAATCACCCCACTGATCGATTCGGTGACCACCGGCGTGGTGTCATACGGGAACACCGCTTTCATCCCGGGCGGGAAGAAGGGCTCCAGGTCGCTGATGGTCTGGCGCAGGGCCTTGGCGGTGTCCAGGGCGTTGGCGCCGGTTGCCAGCTTGATCGCCAGGCCCGAGGCAGGCTTGCCGTTGAACTGGGCGCTGACGGAGTAGTTCTCGCCACCCAGGCCGACCTTGGCGACATCACTCACCCGCACCTGCGACCCGTCGCTGTTGACCTTGAGCAGGATCTTCTCGAACTGCTCGGCGGTCTGCAGGCGGGTCTTGCCGATGATGGTGGCGTTGAGCTGGGTGCCGGGCACGGCCGGCAGGCCGCCGAGCTGGCCGGACGATACCTGCACGTTCTGCGCGGTGATGGCGGTGCGCACATCGACCGGGGTCAGCTGGAATTTGTTCAGCTTGGCCGGATCGAGCCAGATGCGCATGGCGTACTGCGCGCCGAACACCTGGAAGTCACCCACACCCGCGGTGCGCGAGATCGGGTCCTGCATGGTCGAGACGATGTAGTTGGCCAGGTCGTCCTTGGTCATGCTGCCGTCTTCGGACACCAGGCCGATGACCATCAGGAAGTTCTTCACCGCCTTGGTCACGCGGATGCCCTGTTGCTGCACTTCTTGGGGCAGCAGTGGGGTGGCCAGGTTGAGCTTGTTCTGTACCTGCACCTGCGCGGTGTCAGGGTTGGTGCCCTGCTCGAAGGTGGCGGTGATGGTCATGCTGCCGTCGGAGTTACTTTCCGACGACACATAGCGCAGGTTGTCGATGCCGTTGAGCTGCTGCTCGATGACCTGTACCACGGTGTCCTGCACGGTCTGCGCGGACGCACCCGGGTAGCTCACGGCGATGGCGATGGCCGGCGGCGCGATGCTCGGGTACTGGTTGATCGGCAACTTGAGGATCGACAGGGCGCCGACC
Source organism: Pseudomonas sp. (assembly GCF_032058845.1). Taxonomy (GTDB): domain Bacteria; phylum Pseudomonadota; class Gammaproteobacteria; order Pseudomonadales; family Pseudomonadaceae; genus Aquipseudomonas. Next base: position 11,770 of record NZ_DAMCCR010000079.1, read on the forward strand.
AGCATGATGACCAGGGCGATGACCCACGCGAAGATCGGGCGATCGATAAAGAACTTCGACATGGTTTACTCCGCTTTGGCGTCTGCGTCGCTGGCCTTGGCCGGGTCAGGGGTGTTCGGCTTCTTCAGGTTGGTGGCCTCGCTGACCTTCACCTCGACGCCTGGGCGAACATACTGCAGGCCTTCGGTGATCAGGCGGTCGCCTGGGTTCAGGCCTTCCTCGATCAGCCAGTCGCTGCCTTGGGTACGGTTGGCCTTGAGTTCACGCAGCTCGACCTTGTTGTCCTTGTTCACCACCAGCGCGGTCGGGGTGCCCTTGAGGTCGCGGGTCACGCCTTGCTGCGGCGCCAGGATGGCGTTGGAGCGGACCCCGGACTTGAGCCGCGCGTGCACGAACATACCGGGCAGCAGGGCGTGGTCGGGGTTGGGGAAGATCGCGCGCAGGGTCACGGAGCCGGTGGTTTCATCGACGGCCACTTCCGAGAACTCCAGCCGGCCCTGCTGCTGGAACAGGCTGCCGTCTTCGAGCACCAACTGCACTTGCGCAGCGTTGTCGCCGGCTTTCTGCAGGTTGCCGCTGGCCAAGTCACGGCGCAGCTTGAGCAGCTCGGCAGTGGACTGGGTGACGTCGACGTAGATCGGGTCGAGCTGCTGGATGGTGGCCATGGCGTTGGCCTGGCCGCTGTTGACCAGCGCACCTTCGGTGACCGCCGAACGGCCGATACGGCCGCTGATCGGTGCCATCACCTTGGTGTAGCGCAGGTCGATCTGTGCGCTTTTCAAGGTGGCTTCGGCCTGCAGGCGCTTGGCATTGGCGTTGTCGTATTCTTGGCGGCTGACGGCTTGTTCGTCGATCAGTTGCTTGTAGCGGCCGGCCAGCGAGCGCGTGGCTTGCAGGTCCGCCTGAGCAGTGGCCAGGGTGGTCTCGTAGACGGCAGGGTCGATCTGGTACAGCTGCTGCCCCTGCTTGACGTCGCTGCCTTCCTTGAACAGACGCTTGAGAATGATGCCGTTGACCTGTGGGCGCACTTCGGCCATGCGGAACGCCGTAGTACGCCCCGGCAGTTCCGAGGTCAGGGTGAAGGCTTGTGCTTGCAGGGTGACAACGCCGACTTGAGGGGCCTGCGCAGCTGGCGGCGCCTCTTCTTTCTTACAGCCGCTGAGCAATGTGGCCAGGGCGACGGCGGAAACCAGAGCGGTAACAGCTGGCTTGAAGTGCATGAGGATCCTCGGAACGCGGGAGCAGGGGGAGCTCAAGGGTAATAGATGTGTGCGTACGAATAATGCTATCGGGTGGATAAATAGCTTGCTAAGCAATATACTTACATTCACGGTTGTTTGTAAATACCGCCAGGTGGTACTCGGCGACTACCTGCAACCTGTTGAATACGGTCCGAGAGGCGCACGTCAGAGGCGTCCCGGTGGATTCCCGCGCTGGATTCTCGGCCCGGGCCTGATGTGAGGTTTTTGCTGCCATGGTTCGTCGTACCAAAGAAGAAGCCCAGGAAACCCGTGCCCAGATCATCGAAGCGGCGGAAAAAGCCTTCTATCGTCGTGGCGTGGCGCGCACGACCCTGACCGACATCGCGCAACTGGCAGGGGTCACTCGCGGTGCCATCTACTGGCATTTCAGCGACAAGGTGGAACTGGTCCAGGCGCTGCTCGATGCACTGCACGAAACCCACGATCACCTGGCACGTGCCAGCGAGAGTGAAGACGAAGTCGATCCGCTTGGCTGTATCCGAAAATTGTTACTGCAAGTCTGCAAGGAACTGGTTCTCGACCCGCGCACGCGTCGTATCAATGAGATCCTGCACTACAAGTGCGAGTTCACCGACGATATGTGCGAAATCCGCCAGCAACGCCAGCATTCGGTGCTCGACTGTCATCAGGGCATCGTCATCGCCATGACCAATGCCGTGCGCCGTGGCCAATTGCCTGCAGACCTTGACCCCGAACGTGCCGCCTTGGTGCTGTTCGCTTACTTCGATGGCCTGTTCGGCCGCTGGCTGCTGCTACCCGACAGCTTCGACCTGCTGGGCGATGCGCAAAACTGGGTCGATGCCGGGCTGGACATGCTGCGCTTGAGCCCCGCCCTGCGCAAACGGTGATTTGTGAACGATTGTAGGGCGGCCGTGCCCGGATGGCCTGCAGCAGCCAATCCGCGCCGCCGCCCTCAATGCCCGCGCAGCTGGCGATCCGGCAATGCCACCGCCGCGAGCAGCGCCAGCAGCGCAACGGCGGCGCTGCCCAGCAAGACCTGACGAAACACCGCCAGGAGTGCCTGCTGCCCCTGGGCTTTCGCTGGGCTGCCGGCAATGCCGCCCAGCAGTGGATCGCTCAACAGCGTCAGGCCGCCATGCTGCAGCAGGGCGAGCAGCAGGCTGGACATGATCGCCACCCCCATCGCCCCACCCAGCGAGCGGAACAGGTTGGTGGTGCTGGTGGCCACACCGATGTCCTGCCGGGTCACTGCGCTTTGCGTGCCCACCAGTGAGGTGGGGAACTGCAAGCCACCGGCGATCCCTGTGAGCAACATGAACACGGCGCTCAAGGCCGTTGCCTGCGGCGCGCACAGGGCCATGCCGAGGATTGCCACCGGCATCAGCAGGGCGCCGGCGAGGATCTGTGGCTTGTAGCGGCCTGTGCGGCTGGTCAGGCGCCCGCCGGTAAACGCGCCCAGCGGCAGGCCCATCGCCAGTGGCAACAGGTGCAACGCCGCCGCGTCGGCACTGCCTCCGGTAATCGCCTGGTAGCGCAACGGTATCAGCATGGTCAGCGAGATCGACTGGAAGCTGGCGAAGAAGATCACGCACCAGCACAGCACCGCCACCCGGTTACGAAACAGCCCCAACGGCAACAGCGGCTCGGGGAAGCGCCGTTCCTGCAGCAGCAACAGCAGACCGCCGACCAGCGCGCCGCCGAACAGCGCCATGACCGCCGGCGAACGCCAATCCTCCCCATGACCGATCAGGCTCACGCCCATCAGCAGGCTGCCCAGGCCAAGGACCATCCACACCGCGCCCACGTAGTCGACCTGTGCCTGGCGCCGGGTCACCGGCAGCCCGGCCAGCGCCCGATGGATCGCCCACAGCGCAACCAGGCCCAAGGGCAGGTTGATCCAGAAGACCCAGTGCCACGACAGGTAGGCCGTCAGCCAACCGCCAAGCACCGGCCCGGCGACGCTGGCCAGCGCGTACATGCTGCTGAAATAGCCCTGGTAGCGGCCGCGTTCACGCGGCGGCACGTAGTCGCCGATGATCGCCTGGCTGACCGACACCATGCCGCCTGCGCCGATCCCTTGCAGCACGCGCGCCAGGACCAGCTGTTCCATGTTCTGCGCCAGCGCGCAGGCCACCGAAGCCAGGGTGAACAGCGCCGTACCGGTGAGGATCATCCGCCGGCGGCCATACAGGTCGCCGAGCTTGCCGTAGATCGGCACGGCCACGGTCATGGCCACCAGGTAGCCCGAGATGACCCAGGCGAGCAGGCCGATGTCGTTGAAGTCGGCAGAGATGGCGGGCAGGGAGACAGCGACGATAGTCTGGTCGAGCGCGCCGAGCAGAATGGCCAGCATCAGGGCAGTGAGCACAGCGCGCAGCGCGGGCTCGGGCAGGGCAGTGGTCACGGATTACCTGAACGATCTCGAGGGAGGGGCCTGGGCCCGGGGCGTGTCGCCAGAGTGTATCCCGAGTTAGGAAGCTATCTATGTAAAATGTGCATCCCCTATGCACGATCGGCATAACCCCTTTCATCTTCTGAAACATGGCTGCGTGCTATCTTGGCAGCACCAAACAAGCGGAATCACTGGCTTTGCACCACCTTGGTGCAGCAAATTGTCGCGTGATCCCCCACTGCTGCATCCCGCGTTTTCTATTCCCTGCCTGCATGCTGTGCATGGAGCGCATCCCATGGCAATGATTGGAACAGGTCGGCAAGGCCGGCTCTGGGAGCCAGTTCAAATTTGACGTTTCAGCGGAGTGACCATGCCCAAGGCTTCCCACCACGATCTGCGTTTTGCGTTCCGCCAGTTGCTCGAATCGGGTTCCTGCTACCACACCGCTTCGGTGTTCGATCCCATGTCGGCGCGTATCGCCGCTGACCTGGGCTTTGAGGTCGGCATCCTGGGCGGCTCGGTCGCCTCCCTGCAGGTGCTGGCTGCCCCCGACTTCGCCCTGATCACGCTGAGCGAGTTCGTCGAGCAAGCCACCCGCATTGGCCGCGTCGCGCAGTTGCCGTTCCTCGCCGATGCCGACCACGGCTACGGCAATGCGCTGAACGTGATGCGCACGGTGATCGAGCTGGAGCGCGCAGGTGTCAGCGCGCTGACCATCGAAGACACGTTGCTGCCAGCGCAATTCGGCCGCAAGTCCACCGACCTGATCTCGGTCGATGAGGGCGTGGGCAAGGTGCGTGCGGCCATCGAGGCGCGGGTCGACTCGGCCATGGCGATCATCGCCCGCACCAACGCCGGGGTCCTCAGCACCGAAGAAGTCATCCACCGTACGCAGAGCTACCAGAAGGCCGGCGCCGATGGCATCTGCATGGTCGGCATCAAGGATTTCGACCACCTCGAACAGATTTCCCGCCACCTCAGCGTGCCCCTGATGCTGGTCAGCTATGGCAATCCGAACCTGCGTGACGACCAGCGCCTGGCCGAGTTGGGCGTGCGCATCGTGGTCGACGGCCATGCGGCCTACTTTGCGGCGATCAAGGCCACCTATGACTGCCTGCGCCTGCAACGCGGCCAGCAGAACCGCTCGGAAAACCTCAATGCCACCGAGCTGTCGCATACCTACACCCAGCCGGAGGACTACATCCGCTGGGCCAAGGAATACATGAACGTCGAGGAGTGATCCCTTCGTCATTGCCCTGCCGGTCGCGCATCACCTGACGTGCGACCGGCGCATCACCCCGCCTCAGGCACCCGGTGCCACGCGCTTGAGCGCGTCTTCGAAGTCGCGCACAAAGCGCGGCGAATCGAACAGTACCGACGTCTCACGCCCCGATTTCAAGCGTTCGCGCAATACCCTCAGCCGCGCGCCGTGGCTGGCCAACTCCACCGCGCGGTCTTCATAGGCCTGCAGCGAATGGCAGATCAGTTCCGGTAAACCCAGTGAAGTCAGCAGGCTGCCGGCCATGCGCGAGGCAAAGGTGCGCCCGGAGCGGGTCAAGACCGGCAAGCCCATCCACAGGGCATCGTTGGCGGTGGTGCCGGCGTTGAACGGGTAGGTGTCGAGGAACAGGTCGGCGGTGCTGTAGCGCGCCAGGTACTGCGAAGGCGGCACCCGTGGCGCGAACAGCAGGCGCTGCGGGTCAACGCCCTGTTCGGCCGCGCGCGCGCGCAGGTTGGCCTGCGCCCAGGGGTTGTCGGCGAGCAGCCAGAGCACGCTGCCGGGGGTGCGCTGCAGGATGCGCATCCAGCAGTCGAACACCGGCTCGTTGAACTTGTAGTTGTTGTTGAACGAGCAGAACACGAAACGATCGTCCGGCAGCCCGCACTCGGCGCGGCTGGGCAGCGCAGCCACCGGGCGCTGGCGGTCGCTGCACTGGTAGATCTGCGCCAGGTACAGCGGGGTTTCGCTGTAGTAGGGCTGCTCGCTGTCGGGGATCAGGTAGCGGTCGGCGATCACGTAGTCGATACCCGGCAGGCCGGTGCTGCCGGGAAAGCCCAGGTAGGTCATCTGCACCGGTGCCGGACGCAGCGCCGGAATGTCCGGGCGGGCGCCGGCGGTCAGGCCATGCAGGTCGATGAGAATGTCGATTTCATGGCGGCGGATGCACTGCGCAGCGGCCAGATCATCCAGGTCCGCGATACGCACGAAGTGGTCCATGGCCTGCTTGACTCGCTCGCGCAGCGGCGAGCCGTCCTCGCGGCTCCAGCAGAAACCGTACACCTCGAACTGTTCGCGGTCGATCAGCTCGAACAGCTCCACGGTCAGCAACGACACCGCATGCAGGCAGAAGTCCGACGACAGGAAACCGATGCGCAGCTTGCTGTGGCCGTAGCCCTGGCCAGGCGCCAGGGTGGCGGCCGGCACCTTGACCCGCTCGCGTACGAAACGCATGGCCGCGGCCAGTTGCAGGCCCGGATCGTCACTGGCAGCCAGCAGCGCCAGGGGTGACGAGGCCTTGAGCAGGTCGCCTTGGGTCAGCCCGGCGGGCGGCGCATAGACGGGCCACACGCACTGTTTCTGGCGCAGGTGCACCCAGTGCTGGATCACCTTGGGCTGTGCGGGCGCAGCGGCAAGGCTGGCGCGCAGGGCCGCTTCGGCCGCCTGCAACTGGCGGGTTTCCTCGCTGAGGCGGCCGATGGCGTTGCAGGTCATCAGGTACAGCTCGCGGCTCTCGGGGGCGTCGACCAGACGCTGATCGAGCACCGCCTGCCAGGTGGCCAGGGCCAGCTGCGGCTGCTGTTGGCGTTCCTGCAAGGTGCCGAGGTTGAACCAGGCCTGGGCAAACCGTGGATTCTGCGCGATGGCCGCGCGGTAGGCCTGCTCGGCCTCGGCACACTGATCCAGCTGGGTCAGGGTCGCGCCGAGGTTGAACTGGATGATGTAGTTGACCGACGACTGGCAATGACGCAGCCAGTGCTGGTACAGCGCCGCGACGTCATGCGGGCGCTGCGCGTTGTTGAGCCGTTCGGCCACGTCCAGCAGTTGCATCGGCTCGAGCGCCACCCGTTCGATCAGCTGCAAGGCACTGGCCAGCACGCTGTCGAGGTCTGGGTTTTGAAGGGGGTCGGTCGGCATGGATGCCAGGGTCTCCATAGGAAATACCGCGCTTTATGCAATGCTGCTTGTTCAAACGATTAGGGCCGCTTTGCGGCCCATCGCGGCTGAAGCCGCTCCTACAGGATCGCATGACCTGTGGGAGCGGCTTCAGCCGCGATGGGCTGCAGAGCAGCCCCAATTGAGATCAACTCGACTGAACTCGATACCGAACCCTTTCGAGCCGGTATCGGGTCAGTCAAGGTTTACCACTGACGATCAGTGAATCCAAGTCTGCACATCGGTCGCTACCAGCAGTTGCACGTCGCCGTCGTTGAACACGTTGTAGCTGGCGCCGTCCACCTGCGTGGTGCCTGCCGCCTGCCAGTGGCCGGCATCGCCGGTGATGTTCACGCTGTCGTTGCTGTTGCCATCGACGATCAGTTGCACCGGTGCCGCCGCGCCGTTGCCGGCGTCGGTGGCGTGGCCCAGGGCCGCCACTGCGGCAGCGTCCAGGGTCAGGCTGGTGGCCTGGCCGTTGTCCGCCGCCAGGTCGAGGTGGTTGAGCACCTGGCCGCCGAGCGCTTTCACATCCACCTGGGTCAGGTCGATCGACTGCGCGCCATTGCCATCGGTGCGGAACCACACGTCGGCGATGGTGTGGCTCTGGCCGTCGCTGGTCTCGAAGCTGCCGTTCAGGCCGATCAGGTTGCCGTGGTTGAGCTCGGTGGTCTTGTGCACGTCCAGGTTGAACTGGGTGATGCCCAGGTCATGCAGGCTGTGCAGCTCGCCCGCATCGGTCACGCCGTCGTTGTTGCTATCGACCCATACCTGCAGCGACGAGAACAGCGCGTCGGAGGCGTTGACCACGCCATCGTGGTTGCTGTCCAGGCTGGCCAGGGCTTCGAAACCGTCCTTGGCCAGGGAGCCGTCGGGCAGACGGAAGGACGAACCGAACAGCTCGCTACCGTCATTGACCTGGCCGTCACCGTTACGGTCGAGCACCAGCAACCCATCGCCGCCGCTGGCCCAGCCGGTGGTTTCCTTGTGGCCGTCGGCGTTCAGGTCGAACTGCACCCCGGCGCGCAGGTGCTGGGTTTGCACGCCGTCACCGTTGAGGTCGAGTACCAGCGGGGTGGACAACGCCAGGGCGTCGATCTGCGTGGCGCTCATGGCCTGCAACTGCGCGGAGGTGAAGGCATCGACCTGGTTCATCGACAGGTGCGACAGCTGCGCAGTGGTCAGAACCGCGGCCTGGGCGGTGGTCAGTGCCGCCACCTGGGCGGTGGTCAGCGCAGCCATGTCAGCCGTTTCGATGGCCACGATCTGCGTGGTGGTCAGTGCCGCGACGTCGGCCGTTTCCAGCGCAGCGAACTGCGCCGGCTTGAGGGCGACGATCTGCGCGGTGGTCAGGGCGGCCACTTGTGCGGTGGTCAGCGCCACCAGTTGCGGCGCCGTGAGCGCTGCGATGTCGGCGGTCTCCATGGCCGCCACTTGCGTGGTGGTCAGGGCCGCAATCTGCGTGACCTTGAGCGCGGCCACCTGAGCGGTGGTCAGGGCCACCACCTGGGCGGTGGTCAAGGCAGCGGTCTGCGCGGTGGTCAGGCTGGCTACGCTGGCCAGCGACAGGGCCGCGACGTCGGTGGTTTCCAGGGCCGCGATCTGGGTGGTGGTGAGGGCTGCGGCCTGGGCGGTGGTCAGTGCCGACACCTGGGCAGTGCTCAGGGCCACCACTTGCGCGGTGGTCAAGGCGGCGATGTCAGCGGTTTCCATGGCGCTGATCTGCGTGGCCTTCAGGGCGCCGATCTGCGCGGTGGTCAACGCGGCGACCTGAGCCGTGGTGAGCGCCACCACTTGCGTGTTGCTCAGCACCGCGAGGTCGGCGTTTTCCAGGGCCGCCACTTGCGTGGTGGTCAGCGCAGCGATCTGCGTGGGCTTGAGCGCAGTGATCTGGGCGGTGGTCAGCGCCACCACTTGCGCGGTGGTCAACGCAGCGAGGTCGGCGTTCTCCATCGCGGTGATCTGCGCCGGCTTGAGCGCGGCGACTTGCGCCGTGGTCAGGGCCGCCACTTGCGCGGTGGTCAAGGCAACGATGCTGGCGCTGCTCAGCGCGGCGACATCGACGGTCTGCATGGCCGCCACTTGCGTGGTGGTCAGTGCAGCGACTTGCGCAGGCTTGAGCGCGGCGACTTGCGCCGTGGTCAAGGCCACCACCTGGTCGGTGGTCAGGGCAGCGGTTTGCGCCGTGGTCAGGGCGGCGATGCTGTTGGCCGGCAGCGCGGCGAGGTCAGCGGTTTCCAGGGCCGCCACTTGCGTGGTGGTCAGGGCCGCGATCTGCGCGGTGGTGAAGGCACTCATCTGCGCCGTGGTCAGGGCCACGATCTGGGCGGTGGTCAGTG
>NZ_DAMCCR010000080.1:0-19995 GCF_032058845.1 Pseudomonas sp.
GCGCATTGGCTGACGCCGTCGGCCAGCGCGAACAGGTAGCCCTTGCTGGCGGCCAGCGATGACGCCGGGCTGACCATCCGCGTGGCGTCCTGGTTCTCGGCACGGGGGCCGCTGGCACTGGATTGGGCGTAGCTCAGGCGCAAGGGCATGGCAGGGCCTCAGACCCGAGCGGCGGTGAAGGCGGCCGAACCCCAGGTGGTTCTCCAGCGGCGCTTGACGCTGTGCAGGCCGAACCACGCGACCACGCCGAGGCTGGCGAACAGCCACAGGCCCAGTTGATAGTCACCGGTCTGCTGCTTGATAGCGCCCAGGCCTGCCGCCAGGAGGAAGCCGCCGATGCCGCCGGCCATGCCGATCAGGCCGGTCATCACGCCGATTTCCTTGTTGAAGCGCTGCGGCACCAGTTGGAACACCGCGCCGTTGCCTGCACCCAGACCGAGCATGGCGCTGACGAACAGGGCCAGGGCGGCCACTGAACTGGACAGGTTCATGCCCACCGCGGCGATGCACACAGCCGCCACGGCGTACATGCCGAGCAGGGTGCGAATCCCGCCGAAGCGGTCGGCCAGGGCGCCGCCCAGGGGCCGCATCAGGCTGCCGCCGAACACGCAGGCGGCGGTGTAATAGCCGGCGGTCACCGGGCTCAGGCCGTACTGGTCGTGGAAGTAGCCGGGCAGGGCACTGGCCAGGCCGATGAAGCCGCCGAAGGTGACGCTGTAGAACAGCATGAACCACCAGCTGTCGCGGTCTGTCAGGGCCTTGAGGTAGTCGGCGGTAGATTTCGGCTTGCTGCGCTGCGGGGCGTTTTTCGCCATCAGGCTGAAGGCGATGAGGGTCAGGATCAGCGGGATCAGCGCCAGGCCGAAGACGTTGGTCCAGCCGAAGGCAGCGGCCAGCACCGGGGCGGCAAGGGCGGCGAGTACCGTGCCGGAGTTCCCGGCCCCGGCGATGCCCATGGCCTTGCCCTGATGCTCGGCGGGGTACCACTGCGAGGCCAGCGGCAAGGCCACGGCGAACGAGGCGCCGGCCATGCCCAGGCAGACGCCGAGCAGCAGGGCCTGTTCGTAGCTGTGGATGCCCAGTTGCCAGGCGGCCAGCAGCGAGACGATGACGATCACCTGGCCGATGATGCCGGCGGTTTTCGGTGAGAGCTGGTCAGCCAGCATGCCCATGATGAAGCGCAGGATTGCCCCGGCCAGGATCGGCGTGGCAACCATGAAGCCGCGTTGCTGGGTGGTCAGCTCCAGGTCGGTGGCGATCTGCACGGCCATCGGGCCGAGCAGGTACCAGACCATGAAGCTCAAGTCGAAATACAGGAACGCGGCAAACAATGTGGGGGTGTGCCCGGCTTTCCAGAAACTGTTGTTCATTCCAGCACCTCATCTGCAAAAGGAGTCAACCAAGGTCATGTGCTTGCAGGTGGGCGAGCCCTCACGGCTGCTCCACCGCCCCGTTTCGCGAGGCCAGAAATGCAAAAGACGTCGCAATCCCGATCCGCTTGCGCGAAGGGAGGTGCGACGTCTTTGTCGGGGTGGGCAGCCGCCGTTGGCTACCTGGGGTGAGGTGAAAGCAGGTTGTGTGCCAAGGGCGGGTGAGGGGTGTAGGGCTTGGGTTTTTCACGGGTGCGGTGGTGCGCGTGATGAAGGCGGGTTGGCGGTTGTGCCCTGATTTGAGCAGCGGCTGCTGCATTGCGGTGCGCAGCAGATGTGACGGCGGGGGCCTGATTCGACTGGCTCACTGCGGCGCCTGGATTGGGCCGGCGTTGCCGGCCATCGCGACTCAAGTCGCTCCCACAGGACCTGGAGCGAGCTTGCTCGCGAAAAACCCCCAAGCACCGCGCTGTGTCAGGGGTTCGCGTTATCGTTGGCGGCCATCGCGAGCAAGCTCGCTCAGGGGGTTAGACTGCCGTGCACAAGGGGCAGCTGGGTGAATCAGCCCAACAGCTCATTCATGGCAATGATCTGCTCCGCCACCTGGATCAGTTTCTGCTGCCGGCTCATGGCCTGGCGGCGCATGAGGGTGTAGGCCTCTTCCTCGCTGCAATTTTTCATCTTCATCAGCATGCCCTTGGCCAGCTCCACACGCTTGCGTTCGGCCAGTTGCTGGTCGCGGGCTTGCAACTGCGAGCGCAGCACCTGATCGCTTTCGAAGCGCGCCATGGCCACGTCCATGATCGGCTGCAGGCGCTGGGCATGGATGCCCTCGACGATGTACGCACTGACGCCGGACCGGATCGCCTGGCGCATCACGCTCGGGTCGTGCTCGTCGGTGAACATGACGATGGGTCGCGGCTGGTCGCGGGTCATCATCACCACCTGTTCCATCACGTCGCGGCTGGGGGACTCGGTGTCGATCAGCACCACGTCCGGGCGCACGGCCTCGACCCGCGCCGGCAGGTCGATGGTCAGGCCGGACTCGTCGATCACTTCGAAACCGGCCTCGCTCAGTGCGGTGCGCAGGCGACCGACCTTTCGCGTGGTGTCGTTGATCAGCAGGATACGCAGCATGCGAGCCTCCGCTTACTGGTCATGGCGGGCATGCAGGGCGAAGCTGCGCGCATACCCGGCCGGGTCAGTGCCGTCCCAGACGCTGCCGTCGAGCAGCTGCGAGCGCCGCATTGGGCTGCTGGGCAGGGGGATTTCCAGGCTGCCCGCCGCCCGGCAATACAGGTCGAGCTGCTGCACCTGGCGGGCCACGGCCAGATAGTCCGGGTCCTCGCGCAGCAGGCCCCAGCGACGGAACTGGGTCATGAACCACATGCCGTCGGACAGGTACGGAGCGTTCGCCGTCCCTGCGTTGTGGAAGCTCAGCGGGTGAGCGTCCTGCCACTGCTGGCCGAGGCCGTCGTGGTAGTGGCCCATGAAACGCGGCTCGATGTGGGCCAGCGGCACGTCGAGGTAGTCGCGGCTGCTCATCAGCTGCGCCGTGCTGCGGCGATTTTCCAGGCTGGTTTCGATGAAGCGGCTCGCCTCCAGCACGGCCATCACCAGCGCGCGAGCGGCGTTGGGGTACTGCTCGACGAAGGCCTGCGTGCAGGCCAGGACCTTCTCCGGATGATCGGGCCAGATCGACTGGCTGGTGGCGACCGTGAAGCCCTGGCCGAGGTCGGCTGCCTGGGCCGACCACGGCTCGCCCACGCAGAAGCCGTCGATGCGCCCGGCCTGCACATGCGCAAGCATCTGTGGCGGCGGCACCACCACGCTGTGGACGTCGTGCAATGGGTGAATGCCCTGGCTGGCGAGCCAGTAGTAGAGCCACATCGCGTGGCTGCCGGTGGGGAAGGTGTGGGCGAAGGTGAGCGTCGTGCCCGGCTGATCGGCGTGCTGCTTCAGGGCAGCGGGGGAGGTGACACCATCGGCTTTGAGCGATGGCGACAGGTTGATGCTCTGGCCGTTCTGGTTCAGCCCCATCAGCACTGCCATGTTGCTGGCCGGCGCACCGCTGATGCCCAGTCCAATGGCGTAGACCATGCCGTACAAGGCATGCGCCGCGTCCAGCTCGCCGCTCAGCAGCTTGTCGTTGATGCCTGCCCAGGAGGCTTGCCGGTGCAGGTTGAGGGTCAGCCCGTAGGGTTGAGCAAAGCCCTGCGTGGCCGCGACCACCACCGAGGCGGCGTCGCTCAACGGCATGAAGCCGATGTTCAGCGCGTTCTTTTCCGGGGCGTCGCTGCCGGCCACCCAGGCCAGTGCATGCAGTGCGGTGAAGTCAGTGCGGTTATCGCTCACGCGGCCATTCCTGAATCGTGGTGCATGGAAGCGCGCGCGGGGCGCGTGCTTGTATTCTATGGGCGTCCCGCAGGTCGCTGCCTGTCACCCCGGCTCGGGCGTGCGGTGCTGCAGGTTGTTTGCGGTCATCGCTCACGCTGTGATTCCTGAATCGTGGTGCATGGAGGCGCGCCCTTGTGGTCAGTAGACGTCTCGCAGATAGCGCCGCGCCTTGCTCAACTCGCTCACGTACAGCGTCGCCGCCGCGCTGCTCATCTTGCCGTGCCGCTGCACGATGGCCTTGAGCGCGGCATCGACGTCCTTGGCCATGCGGGCGGCATCGCCACACACGCAGACATGCGCGCCCTGTTCCAGCCACGCCCAGACCTCGGCGCCGGCTTCGAGCATGCGCTGCTGCACGTAGATCTTCTCGTCCTGGTCGCGGGAGAACGCCGTGTCCAGCCGCTGCAACACGCCATTGCGCTGCCAGTCGCGCAGCTCCTGGCGGTAGTAGAAGTCGGTGCGCGCCCGTTGCTCGCCAAAGAACAGCCAGTTGCGGCCAGCGCCCTGCGCCTGCCGTTCCTGCAGGAACCCACGAAACGGTGCAATACCGGTGCCAGGCCCGATCATGATCAGCGGGGTGTCGGGATTTCGTGGCGGGCGGAAGTGTGCGGAGGGTTGCAGGAAGATCCGCACGCCGTGTTCGCCGGCCATGTCCGCCAGGAACGTGGAGCACACCCCGCCACGTGCGACACCCTGGTGCGTGTAGCGCACCGTGGCCACGGTCAGGTGCACTTCGTTGGGCGTAAGTGCCGGGCTCGAACTGATCGAGTAGAGCCGCGGTTGCAGCGGTTTGAGCAGTTGCAGCCACTCCTGCGCGCTCAGCACAACGGGAAACTCGCGCAGCAGCGCGGGCAGTTGCCGGCCCCAGAGCCAGGTCTGCAACGCGGCGTGCTGGTCTTCTTCAAGCAGATTGCGCAGTGTCGCGCTGCCGTTGAGCTCGGCGACGCGGCGCAACAGGTTCGGGTTGATGCGGGCGATTTCCAGGTGCTCGGTCAGGGCGCGGCGCAAAGGCATGGGCGGCTGCTTGTCCAGGGCGATCTGAATGTCACCGTCAAGGCCCATCGCCGCCAGCACGTCGTCCACCAGCCCAGGCGCATTGATCGGCCAGACGCCAAGCGCGTCGCCGGCGTGGTAGGGAAAGTGATGGCCGTTGAGATCGAAGGCCAGGTGACGGGTTTCCTTTTCGGCCCCCTCGGCGTTGAGCAGACGATTGCTCAGCAGCGTGGTGCGCAGCGGCTGGGCGCGGGTGTATGGGTTGCGCTCGGGGCTGGCGGATGAGGTGGACAACGGCTCGCCGGGCGAGACTGCTACGAGGGTGTCGGTGGGGTCACTGGCGGTGTTGGCACCGCTGATACCACTGGCGTTACCGACGCCGTTGGCAGTGCTGGCATTGCGGGTGCCACAGGCAGTACCGGCACCGTTGGGAGTGCTGGCACTGCTGCCGCCACCCGCATTACCGGCACTACTGGCACCATCGGCACCACTGCCGCTACCGCCATCGCTAGCCAGCTTCGCGCACAGCTCGACCAGCCATTGTTCGGCAGGGCCTTCATAGTCCGGCTCGCAGTCCAGGCGCGGCTGAAGGCGCTCGGCCCCGAGGGCCGCCAGACGCTCGTCGAGCCTGCGCCCGAAGCCGCAGAATTGCTGGTAGCTGGAATCCCCCAGGGCCAGTACGCCGAAGCGGCTGTCGGTCAGGGTCTGCGGTCCTGCCTGCAACAGCGTCTGCCAGAAATCGACGGCGTTGTCCGGCGGGTCGCCGTCGCCAAAGGTACTCGTCACCAGCAGCACCCCCGCAGCGCTGCGCAATTGCTGTAGCTCGACAGTGTCCATGGCCTGCACCCGCGTGCGCTGACCGGCGCTGCTCAGTCGCTGTGCGCACAGGCCCGCCAGCGTCTCCCCGTTACCCGTCTGCGAACCCCAGAGCACCAGCCACTCGGCACCTGGCACCAGAACGGGGCCAGCGCTGGCCGGGAGCAACTCGCCTGTGCGGGAGAACACCCCCGCCAACACACCGTTGAGCAACAGACGTCGCTGCGCATCGAACGGCGCCTGCTCAGGCAGCGTCGGCACACCCGTTTGCGGGCCTTGCGCGTTGCGCAGGCCCAACAGAAAACCCTGCAGGTACAGCTGCTCGTCAGCGCTCGACACAAGCGGGACGGCATCGTCCAGGTTCAGCAGCCGTGCCACGCTGTCGATCTGTGCCGGCGCGAAAGCCCGGGCGGCGTTCTCGCAGGATGCCTCGGTCTGGCCGGCGAGTGAGGCGACTGCCTGCAGAACGCCTGATCCCACCCCCCGCTCAGCAGAGCCTGCCGCCACCTGCTCGGTACCGGGCACTGCCTGCAACGCCACCGCGCTGTATTTGAAGGCCGGCTGCAGCGAGGTCGGGTCAACGGCATCACTGGTCACGGCATTCACGGCCAGCCCGTCACCGAACACATCGTTCCAGTGAAACGGCGCAAAGCAGTCACCGGGGCGCACGCGGTCACTGATCAGCGCCGGCAGCACTGCCATGCCCCGGCGCGAACGGATCTGCACCGGCTGGCGTGGCTTGAGGCCCAGGCGCTCGGCATCCTCCGGATGAACTTCGATGAAGGGACCGGGATTGAGCTTGTTAAGCGTCGGCACCTTGCCGGTCTTGGTCAGGGTGTGCCACTGGTGCTGCACGCGGCCAGTGTTGAGCACCAGCGGGAAGTGCTCGTCGGGCAATTCGGCAGGCGGCAGGTGAGGGCGGGCGAAGAACTGCGCCTTGCCGCTGGCGGTCGGGAAGGTGAGCGCCGCGTGTTCGTCGAGGCCGGCGGACGAGCCGTAGCGAATCGGGTTGCGCACAGGCCCGTCCGCGGTTGCGCAGGGCCATTGCAGCGGCTGATGCCGAAGGCGTTCATGGCTGGCGCCGCGCAGGTCATAGCCGGTCTTGGGGTTGGCCGCGCGCTTGATTTCTTCGAACACCTCGGCCGCGCTGGTGTAGCTGAACGCCTCGGCATAGCCCATGGCGCAGGCGACCCGGGCGATGATCTGCCAGTCCGGCAGCGCATCGCCGGGCGGCAGCACCGCTTGCTGGGTGAGGGTCAGGTTGCGTTCGGAATTGATCATCACGCCCTCGGCTTCGGCCCATAGCGCACCGGGCAGCAGGATGTCGGCGTAGCGGTTGGTCTCGGTGTCGAGAAAGGCGTCCTGGGCGATCACCAGCTCGGCCGCGCGCAGTCCGTCGATGACCTGCTGGCGATTGGGCACGCTGGCCACCGGGTTGGTGCAGATGATCCAGCAGGCCTTGATGCTGCCGGCCGCCATGGCCTGGAACAGCTCGACGGTGCCCTGGCCGCCGTCGCTGCGCAGGCTGTGCGCTGGCATGCCCCACAGCGCTTCGATGAACGCGCGGTCTTCGGCGACCAGGGCCGAGCGCTGGCCCGGCAGTCCAGGGCCCATGTAGCCCATTTCCCGCCCGCCCATGGCGTTGGGCTGGCCGGTCAGGGAAAACGGCCCGCTGCCGGTGCGGCAAATGGCGCCGGTGGCCAGGTGCAGGTTGCACAGCGCGTTGGTGTGCCAGGTGCCGTGAACGCTCTGGTTCAGGCCCATGGTCCAGCAGCTCATCCAGTTCGCCGCCTCGCCGATCCACCGCGCGCACTGGCGAATGTCGGCCTCCGCCAGGCCGGTGACCTGAGCCACGTACGCAGGTGTATAGCGCTGTAGAAAATCCTCCATCACCTCCCAGCCTTCGGTGAAATCAGCGATGAAGGCCGGGTCGGTGTGGCCGTTCTGCACCAGCAGGTGCAGCAGGCCGTTGAGCAGGGCCAGGTCCGTGCCAGGCGCGATCTGCAGGTACAGGTCGGCTTTGTCCGCGGTGCCGGTGCGCCGCGGATCGACGACGATCAGCCTGGCGCCGGCCTTGACCCGGTCGAGCAAGCGCAGGAACAGGATCGGGTGACAGTCGGCCATGTTCGCGCCGATCACCAGAAACACATCGCTGTGCTCGAAATCGTCGTAGGCCCCGGGCGGCCCATCGGCGCCGAGGGACAGCTTGTACCCGCTGCCGGCGCTGGCCATGCACAACCGCGAGTTGGATTCGATATGGCGGCTACGAATGAAGCCTTTGGTCAGCTTGTTGGCCAGGTACTGCGCCTCCAGCGACATCTGCCCGCTGACGTACAGGGCGAAGGCATCGGCGCCATGCTCGTCGATGATCCCGCGCAGGCGCCGGGCCGTGGCCTGGATGGCAGGCTCGATGCCCATCCGCACCGGGTCGTGGCTGCGCGCCTCGCGCACGAAGGCATGGGTCATCCGCCCACTGTCGACCACCGGCAGGGCGCAGGTACTGCCCTTGGTGCACAGCCGCCCGGCATTGCTGGGGTGCTGTTTGTCGCCCGACACCTTGACGATCAGGTTGTCTTCCACCTGCATGACGATGCCGCAGCCCACCCCGCAATAGGGGCACACACTGCGTACGGTCTTGCTGAGCTCAAGGGGTTTCGCCATAGCCGCGCTCTCTTGCAGAAACGGCAAAGGCGCCATGCGGCTCGACCGTCTTTCAACGGAAGCTGCACGGCGCCTTTGTCGTGAGGTGTTGCCTGAATGGACAGCCGTCGTCGTTGACGGCGTTCGTTCAGGTGTAGCAATGGCTGGGCCAACTGCGGCAAGCGCCAGGGCGGAGCTGTTCTGCGGGCTCGAAGGCGCGCGGGGGCGATCACGGGCGCGGGGCAGCAGCGCCTCGAGGTGGGGCAACCCGGCATGTCATGCACTGTTTTGGTACTGCCCAGGCCTGTCGTGCCATGGCGACGAAGCGCACGCGAAGACCCGCCGTGCGCCTTGCAGACCCTTTCGCGGCGTTATGGCACAACCGCTGCATAGGCTTGAACAAGCCGCTGCACCGTGCCAGCGGACGACCTCGACGATCAAAGGCGATCGTGTGGCCTCTGCAGGCCCAGGTCACAACGACTGCGTCAGGCCCACGGGCCGGCAGCATGAACAGGCAATGGCGCCTGGAACCTCTGGTTCCAGGCGTTTTTTTTTGCTTTGAAACAACCGGATCGGCTTCGAGAGGTGTCTTGATGAACAGCGACTTGGCGAGTGACCTGCAAAACCTGGTGATCATCGGCAACGGCATGGTTGGCCATCACTGCGTCGAACAGTTGATAGACCGCGGGGCCCTGAGCCGTTACCAGATTCACGTCTTCAGCGAAGAACCCCTGCGCGCCTATGACCGCGTGCACTTGTCCGAGTACTTCGGCGGACGCGACGCCGAGTCCCTGGCGCTCGGCGATGCGGCGCTGTATCAGCGGGCAGGCGTGACCTTGCACCTGGGCGTGCCCGTGCTGGAGATCGATCGCGCCCGCCAGGAAGTCATCACCGCCCATGGCTGCGTCGCCTACGCCCACCTGGTCATGGCCACCGGCTCCTACCCCTTCGTGCCACCCATCGAAGGCGCGGCCGGGGATTCGCGTCTGGTCTATCGCACGCTGGCGGACCTGGACACGATTCGCAGCGCCGCGGCCAACGCGCGCCGTGGTGTCGTGGTCGGTGGCGGCCTGCTCGGGCTCGAAGCGGCCAATGCCCTGCGCAGTCTGGGCCTGGAGGCGCATGTCGTGGAGTTCGCCCCACGCCTGATGCCAGTCCAGCTGGATGAGGAAGGCGGCGTGGCGCTCAAGGCGCGGATCGAAGCGCTGGGCGTGCAGGTGCACCTGGCCCGAGGTACCCAGTCGATCACACGGGGTGAGCATTATCGCTGGCGCATGAATTTCGCTGATGGCGAGTACCTGGAAACCGACCTGGTGGTGTTCTCGGCCGGCATCCGTCCACAGGATGCGCTGGCCAGGGCGTGCGGTCTCGACCTGGGCGCACGCGGCGGCATCGCCATCGACGGCACCTGCCGCAGCAGTGACCCGCACATCCATGCCATCGGCGAGTGCGCAGCGTGGAATGGCAGCGTGTTTGGCCTGGTCGCACCCGGTTATCAGATGGCCCGCAGCGTCGCGGCGCAGTTGTGCGGGATGGAAACGGAGCCGTTCGCAGGCGCCGACATGTCCACCAAGCTCAAGCTGCTGGGCGTCGACGTCGGCTCCATCGGCGATGCCCAGGGCGCCAGCGCCGGGGCGCGCAGCTACCGCTTCATCGACGAGGCCACCGCCAGCTACCGCCGCCTGGTGGTGTCTGCCGATGGCAAGCAGGCCATCGGCGCCGTGCTGGTAGGCGACAACCGCTATTACGACACGCTGCTGCAATACATTCAGAACGGCCTCAAGCTGCCGGCCGACCCGGCCTCGCTGATCCTGCCCCAGGGCGAAGCGGCACCGGCCCTGGGCGCGGATGCACTGCCCGCCACCGCCACGGTCTGCTCCTGTCACAACGTCACCAAGGGCGCGATCTGCTGCGCCATCGACGCAGGCTGCGGCGACCTCGCCGCGCTCAAGGGCCAGACCAAGGCCGCGACTGGCTGCGGCGGCTGCGCAGGGCTGCTCAAGCAGGTGTTCGAGCACGAGCTGACCGCCCGCGGCGTAACGGTCGATAACAGCCTGTGCGAGCATTTTGCGTTCACCCGCCAGGCGCTGTATTCGCTGGTACGCGTCGAAGGCATCGAGACCTTCGATGAACTGCTGGCCCGTCACGGCAAGGGCCACCTGGGCTGCGACATCTGCAAACCGGTGGTGGGCTCGATCCTCGCGTCATGCTGGAACCGGCCGATCATGGAGCCCTGGCTGGTGCCGTTGCAGGACACCAACGACACCTTCATGGCCAACATGCAGAAGAACGGCACCTATTCGGTGGTGCCGCGCATCCCTGCCGGGGAAATCACCCCGGACGGCCTGATCGCCATCGGCGCGGTGGCCAAGAAGTACGACCTGTACACCAAGATCACCGGCGGCCAGCGCATCGACCTGTTCGGCGCGCAGTTGCACGAGCTGCCCGACATCTGGGCCGAACTCATCGCGGCCGGCTTCGAAACCGGCCACGCCTACGGCAAGTCCACCCGCACCGTGAAAAGCTGCGTGGGCAGCACCTGGTGCCGCTATGGCGTGCAGGACAGCGTGCACATGGCCCTGCGCATCGAGCACCGTTACAAGGGCCTGCGCTCGCCGCACAAGCTCAAGTTCGCCGTATCCGGCTGCACCCGCGAATGCGCCGAAGCGCAGAGCAAGGACGTCGGCGTGATCGCCACCGAGAAGGGCTGGAACCTGTATGTCAGCGGCAACGGCGGCATGCGCCCGCGCCATGCCGAACTGTTCGCCACCGACCTCGATGACGACACCCTGATCCGCTACATCGACCGTTTCCTGATGCTGTACATCCGTACCGCCGACAAACTGCAGCGCACCTCGGTGTGGCGCGAAAGCCTCGAAGGCGGGCTGGACTACCTCAAGGCGGTGATCATCGACGACAGCCTGGGCCTGGCCGGCGAGCTCGAAGCGCAGATGCAACTGGTGGTCGAGCGCTACGAATGCGAATGGGCCAATGCCCTGGATGATCCGGAAAAGCTCAAGCGCTTCCGCACCTTCGTCAACGCCGCCGGGGCGGACCCGGACGTGCAGTTCGTCAAGGAGCGCGGCCAGCGGCGTCCGGCGCGCAGTGAGGAATCGAATCGGATCAGTGCAACGGAGGTGGTGTGATGAGCGGCTCGACTGCAATGAAGATTGAACCGATCGCGCAGTGGGAGAGGGTGTGCAGTCGCCAGGACCTGGTCGCCCATTCCGGGGTGGTGGCCATGCTCGACGGCGTGCAGATCGCGTTGTTCTACGTGCCCGGCGAGCAGGGCGATGACCGGGTCTACGCGCTCGACAACCTCGATCCGCGGTCAGGCGCCAATGTGATCGGCCGTGGGTTGATCGGCAGCCTGTCAGGCAGGCTGGTGGTCGCAGCGCCCTTGTACAAACAGCACTTCGGTCTGGAAGACGGGGTGTGCGTGGAGCACCCGGAGCAGCGCCTGCGCGTGTGGGCTGCGCGGCTGCGGGGCAACGACGTCGAAGTGAGCGCAGCGTGACCCGTCAAGGCCGCTGCGCTCGGGCCGGCTCGCCTCAGTAGCCGGTGAGGATGCTGGTGATCACACCCGTGGCAATGGCCACCAGCACGTAGTCGCCATTGACGCGCAACCAGCGATGCTCCGGCGGCGGTGCCGACAGCTGACGCGCGCGCCAGTCGGTCACCCAGTAGCGATCGTCACGGTACTGCGGCTCGACCACATGGCCACGTTGCCATTGCTGATGCGGCACCGGCATACCCGCCTGCGGGCGGAAGCCGGGGTCACGGTAGGCCGGCTGACCGCCGCCGTGGCGGTTGGCATTGCCCGGTTGCTGTGGACGCTGCTGGGGCGATTGACCGGGCGGCTGACCCGCTTGATGGCCTTGTGGTTGCGGTCGGCCCTGCTGACCCTGCGGCTGTCCGCCTTGCGGGCCGCCGTCACGGTTGTCCGGCCCGCCGCCGGGTTGTGCGAAGCCAGCCAGTGGCGTGCCGAGCATCAGCAAGGTGCACAGCACCGTCAGGTTTTTTTTCATGGAGGGTTTCTCTTCGTTGGAGTGGTCGACACCTGTCGGATACGCCGTTGCCGTGCGTGAACCGAACACGTGCTACTGGTCGTTAAGACCTTGGACTTTCACAAGAAAGCGAAACCGCGAGGTAAAGAACGGGTAAAGAGCGAACGCCTGCTGCGAGGAGCGGCTGACCTGTGGCTCAAGGACAGAACGGGCAGTACAGGTTATCGAGAAAGTCCTCGCTATCGATCGTGGCATCCAGCACCTGCACCACCACCGATCCGTGTGTCTTGCACGCCAGCACTTGCCCCGCACCCTCATGCATTGGCGGCTGATCGCTGAATTCATTGCTCCCGCACCAGGGACACTTCTGCAGCGGCGCATCGCTCTGCGCAAGGATGGCCAGGTTCCAGCCGCAGCCGGTGCAGTTCAGGCGATGCAAGGGTTGGGCAGGTGTACAGGTTGGCATGAGTCGGTTCCACAGGGGCTGTCAGAGCCCGGAGCAAGTCGAGGCGCTAAGTGCATGAACAGTGCTGACCAGCTCTATCGAGTCGATGATCAGCGGCTGTGCAAGCCTAACGCATTCCCCGCCACGGGCTGTCGCCATCTGGTTGTCGAAGCGATTGCTGCCTGCTGAACCCTCTTCCCCACGCTCGGCAAACTGCCAGGGTTTACCCCGCGCCACGAGCATCTCGTCCGCCTTGGGCGAGTGCTGGAAGCGCCCATCATTTCATCGATGGATAGGGCTGTCGCCCTCGTCCGTAATCGTTGCAGACCTGCACCCAGTACTAAAGAACCAGCCAATGCCCGCCAAAGGACCGTTTCGGCCTGGCGGCAGAGGTTTAGGCTCGGTTCGTGATCGCCCAGGATGACAAGCCGACGCGCCGCCGTCCTGCGAGATCGGTAGAAAACCTCACCTGACTTCCTGGTTTGCATAATAAAAAAGAGGATTTTTCATGAGCAGCACCTTCTTCATTCCCGCCGTGAACATGATGGGCATTGGCAGCCTCGACGAGGCGATGCTCGCCATCCGCAAGTACGGGTTCCGCAAGGCCCTGATCGTCACCGATGCGGGCCTGGCCAAGGCCGGCGTTGCTGCCAAGGTCGCCAACCTGCTGGCCCAGCAGGACATCGACTCCACCCTGTTCGACGGTGCCAAGCCGAACCCCACCGTGAGCAATGTCGAGAACGGCCTGGAACTGCTGGGCCGCAGCGGCTGCGATTTCATCATTTCCCTGGGCGGCGGTTCGCCCCATGACTGCGCCAA
Source organism: Pseudomonas sp. (assembly GCF_032058845.1). Classification (GTDB taxonomy): domain Bacteria; phylum Pseudomonadota; class Gammaproteobacteria; order Pseudomonadales; family Pseudomonadaceae; genus Aquipseudomonas. The sequence continues at coordinate 13,488 of NZ_DAMCCR010000080.1, forward strand.
GGGCATCGCACTGTGTGCCGCCAACGGCGGGCACATCAGTGACTATGAAGGCGTGGACCAGTCGGCCAAGCCACAAATGCCTTTGATCGCGATCAACACCACCGCCGGCACGGCGAGTGAAATGACCCGGTTCTGCATCATCACCGACGAAGTGCGCCATGTGAAAATGGCCATCGTCGACCGCAACGTCACGCCGCTGCTGTCGGTCAACGACCCCTCGTTGATGGCCGCCATGCCCAAGGGCCTGACCGCCGCCACGGGCATGGACGCGCTGACCCACGCCGTCGAGGCCTACGTATCGACCGCGGCGACGCCGATCACCGACGCCTGTGCGATCAAGGCCATCGAACTGATTTCGGCCAACCTGCACAACGCCGTGACCCAGGGTGATGACATGACCGCCCGGGAAAACATGGCGTACGCGCAATTCCTGGCGGGCATGGCCTTCAACAACGCGTCGCTGGGTTATGTGCACGCCATGGCGCACCAGTTGGGTGGTTTCTACGACCTGCCGCACGGCGTATGCAATGCGATCCTGCTGCCCCACGTGTCGAGCTTCAACGCCAGTGTGTGCCCGGCCCGCTTCAAGGACATCGCCCGCGCCATGGGCGTCGATACGCAGCACCTGGATGCAGAAGCAGGCGCTGCTGCGGCTATCGCAGCGATTCGCAAACTGTCTGCGCAAGTGGGCATTCCGAGCGGCCTGGTCGAACTGAACGTGAAGGTTGACGACATTCCGACCTTGGCCGCCAATGCCATGAAAGATGCCTGCGGCTTCACCAATCCGCGCAGCGCCAATCAGGATGAGATCGCGCAGATTTTCCATACGGCGATGTAATTGATGTGACGTGAGGCTTGGAAAAACGCCCCGCCTTCGTTGGAAGTGTGGGGCGTTTTGTCAGGTTCGGTCTGGGAGGGCTTGATGCTTGGTCATGCTGCGTTGAAAACAGCCTCGCCTGACCTGCGCCTCACGGCTCTTCAGACCGAACCACAGGTATGGCAACGACTGCATACGCACTGTCCTAAGTGCTCAGATGGGTTGATGCGTCCATGTATGTGCTGTGCTTGAGGGTGCCGGATCAGCCTCGACACGCCGTCATCTCAAGCTGTACAAACCGCTCTTCATGAATCCGAAGACTGAATGCCAGCGCTAACCTTCCGACTCACGCGCCGCCGCCATCTGATCATTGAAGCGGGTAAAGAACCCCGCGTAATCCTCTCCACGCTCGGCAAACCTCAGCGGTTTCACGCGCTCCACAAGAATCTCGTCGGCCTCGGGCGCGTGCTGGAAAATCCCCATCACTTCGTCGATGAACTCGCGCAACGGCATGGCATGCGGGTCGTTCGCCTGGCGCTCGCCCATCAGTTCGGTCTGCACATAGGGCGGCGCAATTTCATGCACGCGGATGTTCGTGTCCTTCAACTGATAGCGCAGCGACTGGCTGTAGGAATGAATCGCCGCCTTGGTCGCGCTGTAGCTGGGCGTCAGCGCCAGCGGCAGAAAGGCCAAGCCTGATGACACGGTGATGATCGTCGCATTGGGCTGTTGCAGAAAGTGCGGCACCAGGAGGCTGTCGAGCCGCATCGGGCCCATCAGGTTGGTGGCGACGGTGTCTTCCAGCTCGGTGGCGCCGACCTTCAACGACTCACCGCGCATGATCCCGGCGGCATGCAGCACCCCATTCAAGGCGGGATGGTCGCGGAGCAGAGTTTGCGTGACGCGCTGGATATCCTGGGCATCGCTGACATCCAGCACCACGTACTTCAGCCCGGGAGTGTCCGCCACGCCCTGCTGCAACACAGCCTCACGCCGCCCGGCGATGATCACCTCGTTACCCAGTGCCAGGAAGGCCTTGGCCAGTTCAAGGCCGATGCCGCTGCCGCCGCCGGTGACCAGAAGGGTATTGCCTGTGGTGTGCATGATCGATCCTCGTCTTGATGAGTGAACACGTGCTACATGCAGTACCCTAGTTCGCTGGCGCGCGCTTCGGAAGTACGCGCCGAAAAGTGCCGTACTTACCGCGAGGAAACCATGGGCATGACTGACCCGACCCAACCTGCATCGCGTAGCCCCGCCTGGCCCCATGGCACTGACCAGGTCGATCCGGAGCTGGATCGGCTGGTGCGCGAAATCATCGGCCGCATCGCCGACAAGTGGACCATGCTGGTAATCGAAGCCTTGGCTGAACAGGGCTGCCTGCGCTTCACCCAACTGGCCGCGCAGGTGGGCAATGTCAGCCAGAAGATGCTGACCAAGACCGTGCGCCAGATGGAGGCCGACGGCTTGCTGCTGCGCACGGTCTACCCCGTGGTGCCGCCAAAAGTCGAGTACCGCCTCACCGAGATGGGCATGAGCCTGGGGGAGGCGTTTTGTGGCGTGTGGTTGTGGGCCGAACGGCATCGGCAGACCATCGAGGCGTCGCGGCGCGCCTATGAGGCGCGGGGCGCAGATCCCGCTGGCTAGAAGCCGCGCACGTGCCTGCTTGCAACGCGGCCATCCCTTCACACGCTACGGACCTGATGACCCACCATGCTCACCGTCCACGACCTGGTCTCCATCGAATTACTCCAGTTGCAGATCGCCGCTGGCGCAGGCGGCAGCCGGCGTGTCATCCACTGGGCGCACACCGTGGACCTGCCTGACCCATGGCGCTGGGTGTCGCCTGGCGATCTGGTGATGACCACCGGCGTGGGCTTGCCCGGTGAGGACGACGCCCAGGTGGCGTGGCTCCAGCAACTGGTGCAGAGCAATGCCAGCGCGCTGGTTATCGCGCCGCGGCCCGATGCGCCAGCGCCGTCGCAGGCGATGCTCGACGCCGCCGACCGGTTGCTGTTTCCCATCGTGCGTGCCAGCTTCGAGCTGGAGTTCGTCAAGCTGTCGCACCATGTGATCGAAAGTGTGCTGCAGGCCCAGCGTGAGCGCTTCAATGCCAGCGAGCGGCTGTTCCAGACCTACGCCCAGGCGCTGCGCCAGGCGCCAGATCTGAGCGGTCGGCTGCTGATCCTGGCCAACTCGCTGCAGATGGACCTGGCGTTGGAGGACGCCGTGAGTGGCGCGCTGATCGTCGGCACTGCGGGCGCTTCGCATGATCTACAGCAGCAGTGCGAACGCATTCCGGTGGCGGGTCGGGCGCGTACCAATCTGCTGGTGAGCCGTCACACGCGCCGCAGTGGTGATGACGCGATCCTGGTGCGCTCCTTGATCGGTCTGCTGGCCGTGGAGATCGAGCGGCTGATGATCAATCGCGATCAGCAGCGCGAGGAGGGCGCCGCCCTGTTGCACACGCTGCTCGACACCGCCGAGCTGCGGCTGGCGTTGCCGCTGCTCGAGCGTCGAGGCCTGAACGGCACGTTGGTCAGCCTGGCGGTGCGTACCGATGATCAGGGGCCGTGGCAGGCGAACGAGCTGCACCATGCCCCTGACTTCCACCGCGCCTGCCCGCTGATGGCGGTCGAGCAGGGCCTGTTGATCATGATCTGCCGCGATGATCCGCAGGTGCTTGACGCCATCGCGCGAAACCTGGGCAGCGCAACGGTCCTGGGCATCAGTGCACCCATCGCGGCGGCCACCGGGGTGCGGGAGAGTGTCAGGCAGGCGCGGATGGCGTTGAGCCAGGCCGAGGAACTGGCCAGGCCTCACCTGCGCTATGGCGAGGCGGAACTGGGCCTGATCATGGCGCCCAAGTCACTGGCCGAAGCGCGGGCGCTGGTGGGCCGCTACCTGGGCCCGCTGATCGATCACGACCGCCAGCAAGGCGCTGCGTTGCTGGCCACGCTCATGGCGTTTCTGCACAACGATGGCAACTGGAAAGTCACCGCCTTCGACCTGGGCATTCATCGCCAGACGCTGGTCTATCGGCTCAAGCTGGTGGAACAGCTGACCGGCATCAAGCCCACCACGACCCACGGCATCGCGCGATTCTGGATCGCCCTGGAAGCGGGCCGCAACAACGACCTCCTGGCCCAGCCCTGACCTAACGCAAAACCCCGCTGCGTGGGTGTAATGCTGTTCATTCAAGCGACTGGGGCCGCCTTGCGGCCCATCGCGGCTGAAGCCGCTCCCACAGGGGGGGCATATATCCTTGGGAGCACTCATCGCGGCTGAAGCCGCTCCCACAGGGGGGGGCATATATCCTTGGGAGCACTCATCGCGGCTAAAGCCGCTCCCACAGGGGGGACATATATCCTGTGGGAGCGGCTTTAGCCGCGATGGGGCTGCAGAGCGGCCCCCAAGTGATATCGATTCAGCTTGAATGAACAGCATTACGCTGCGTGGGCGGGGTCTCGTTCAACGGGGTCGAGCCGCCTCAGTGGCTGGTCGGCATGGCGAACTCCGCACCTTTGGCCGTGCCCTGCGGCCAGCGCTGCATGATGCTCTTCTGCTTGGTGTAGAAGCGCACGCCTTCTTCGCCGTAGGCATGCATGTCGCCGAACAGGCTCTTCTTCCAACCGCCGAAGCCGTGCCAGGCCATCGGCACCGGGATCGGCACGTTGATGCCGACCATGCCCACCTGGATACGCCGGCCGAATTCACGGGCGATGTGGCCGTCGCGGGTGTACAGGCTCACACCGTTGCCGAATTGGTGAGCATTGATCAGGTCCACGGCTTCACCGAAATCCTTGACCCGCAGGCAGGCCAGTACCGGGCCGAAGATCTCTTCCTTGTAGATTCGCATGTCAGGGGTGACGTTGTCGAACAGCGTGCCGCCGAGCCAGAACCCGTCGCCACAGCCATCGCCCGCGGTCTGACCGTTGAAGCCGCGGCCATCGACCACCAGCGTGGCGCCTTCTTCGACGCCCAGATCGATGTAGCCGGTAATGCGCTCCTGTGCGGCCCGGGTCACGATCGGGCCCATCTCGGCTTGCAGGTTGGTGCCGTTGAGCACTTTCAGTTCGCGGGTGCGCTGGATCAGCGTGGGCATGACCTTGTCGGCCGTCTCATCGCCCACGAACACCGCGACGCTGATCGCCATGCAGCGCTCGCCAGCCGAGCCGTAGGCGGCGCCGATCAGCGCGTCGACCACCTGCTCGATGTCGGCGTCGGGCATCACCACCAGGTGGTTCTTGGCGCCACCCAGGGCTTGCACGCGTTTTCCGTGGCGGGCGCCGGTCTCGTAGATGTGGTTGGCGATGGGCGTGGAGCCGACGAAGGAAATGGCCTGCACGTCGGGGTGCTCGATCAGTGCGTTGACCGCGTCCTTGTCACCCTGCACGACGTTGAACACGCCGTCCGGCAGGCCCGCCTGCTTGAGCAGGTCGGCGATGAACAGGCTGGGGCTCGGGTCCAGCGGGCTCGGTTTGAGCACGAAGGTGTTGCCGGTCGCGAGGGCCACCGGGAACATCCACATCGGCACCATCACCGGGAAGTTGAACGGGGTGATACCCGTCACCACGCCCAGCGGCTGGCGCAGGGTCCAGTTGTCGATGTTGGTGCTCACCTGGTCGGTGAAATCGGTTTTCAGCAGTTGCGGCGCGCCGCAGGCGAATTCGACGATTTCGATGCCGCGCATCACTTCGCCCTGGGCGTCGGTGAAGACCTTGCCGTGCTCGGCGGTGATCAGCCGGGCGAGGTCGTCGCGGTGTTCGTTGAGCAGCGCCAGGAACTTGTTCAATACCCGCGAGCGACGCAGCGGCGAGAGGTTGCTCCAGGCCGGGAAGGCGGCCTTGGCCGAGGCGACGGCGGCGTCGACGTCCGCGTGTGCAGACAGCTGCACCTGGCCGGTCACAACGCCAGTAGCGGGGTTGTAGACCGGCAGTTGCTGGCCGCTGGTGGTGTCGGCCAGAGCGCCGGAGATCCAGTTGGTGATGCGTTGAGTCATGGTGTCGTTCTCGTATTCGCTGAATGAAATGCAGGGGTGGGCGCTGCGCAGCGTCTGTTCGATCGGTCGGACCCTGTGGCCGCCATTGGGGCGGCCAGCCGGTCGGTCGAGGCTCAGCGGAGCGCCGGGACGACTGTTCCTGCCTGGATCGCCTGGGCTTCGCAACACAGGCGATCGACGCGGGATCGGTCGCGCGTAGGGGGAGTCAGTAGATGGCGTACACCTTGCGCACGGTTTCCAGCACGTCCCAGCGGCCGCTCCAGCCCGGCGGCAGGATGATCAGGTCGCCGCCGTGCACTTCCACCACCTCCTGGGTCTGGTCGTCGGTGAGCAGGGCCTTGCCGGAGATGATGTAGGTGAACTCGGTATCGGGACGGTTGACCACCGGCCAGCCGCCTGGCTGGCACTCCCACACACCGAGGCTGCCGACCGCCTCGGGCGCGAGTGTCTGCACCGCGATCTGCGGGTCGCCCTGGTCGGCGCCCGCGCGCTGGCCGGCCGCAGTGAGGGGCAGGGCCTTGATGTCAGCGTGTTTGATGATGGTGAACGAAGGCATTGGGGTTCTCCTGGTCAATGGGCACCGGTGAGCTTTTCCAGCAGCATTGCGGTGCGTGAAGGTTGATGGGTCAGGCGTTCTTCGAGATCGCTCAGGGACGCCGCGGCCAGGCCGCCGTTGACGCCGAACCAGC
>NZ_DAMCCR010000081.1:0-19898 GCF_032058845.1 Pseudomonas sp.
AGGGCCTGGCGGCGAGGGTCAAGGTGCTGGAGGCTTTTGCCGCGCAGCTCAAGGCCAATGCTGATGCCCTGGCCCACTGCATCGGCGAGGAAACCGGCAAACCCTTGTGGGAAGCGGCGACGGAAGTCACCAGCATGATCAACAAGGTGGCCATTTCGCTGCAGAGTTACCACGAACGCACCGGTGAGAAGCATGGGCCCCTGGGCGATGCCAACGCTGCATTGCGGCACAAGCCCCATGGCGTGGTGGCGGTGTTCGGCCCTTACAATTTCCCCGGCCATCTGCCCAATGGCCATATCGTGCCGGCGTTGCTCGCCGGTAACTGCGTGCTGTTCAAACCCAGCGAACTGACCCCCAAGGTGGCCGAGCTCACGGTCCAGTGCTGGATCGCTGCGGGCCTGCCGGCCGGGGTGCTCAATCTGCTTCAGGGCGCCCGCGAGACCGGCGTGGCACTGGCGGCCAACGACGGCATCGACGGGCTGTTCTTCACCGGTTCCAGCAGCACCGGCGCGTCCTTGCACCAACAGTTCGCCGGGCGACCGGACAAGATTCTGGCCCTGGAAATGGGTGGCAACAATCCGCTGGTGGTCGATCAGGTGGCCGATGTCGATGCGGCGGTGTACGCGATCATTCAATCGGCCTTCGTGTCGGCCGGGCAGCGCTGCACCTGTGCGCGCCGCCTGCTGGTGCCGCAGGGTGCCTGGGGTGATGCGCTGCTGACGCGCCTGGTCGAGGTCAGCCGCGGCTTGCGAGTGGGGCGTTTCGATGCGCAACCCGCGCCGTTCATGGGCGCGGTGATTTCCCTGGCCGCCGCCGAGGCGCTCCTGGCCGCCCAGGCCGAGCTGTTGGCCAGCGGTGGCGTGGCCCTGCTCGGTATGACCCAGCCACAACCGGGCGCTGCGCTGCTGACCCCGGGCATCATCGATGTCACCGCGCAGCCGGCGCTGCGCGATCAGGAACTGTTCGGGCCGCTGCTGCAAGTGATCCGCTACGATGATTTCGAGCAGGCCCTGGCGCACGCCAATGCCACCCGCTTCGGGCTCGCCGCCGGGCTGCTGTCCGACGCCAAGGCGCGCTACGAGCAATTCTGGCTGCACAGCCGGGCGGGCATCGTGAACTGGAACAAACCGCTGACCGGCGCCGCCAGCAGCGCGCCTTTCGGCGGTGTCGGCGGCAGCGGCAACCATCGCGCCAGCGCCTACTATGCTGCCGATTACTGCGCCTACCCCGTCGCCTCGCTGGAAACCCCGAGCCTGGCGCTGCCGGCCACCCTTACGCCGGGTGTCAGCCTATGACGCACCCTGTCGGAGCTCTGTGATGAAGGCATGTGAAGTCAACTTCGATGGCCTGGTCGGGCCGACCCATAACTACGGCGGGCTCTCGTACGGCAACGTCGCCTCGCAGAGCAACAGCCAGCAAGGCTCCAATCCTCGCGAGGCCGCGCGCCAGGGCCTGGCGAAGATGAAGGCGCTGGCCGACCTGGGCTTTCAGCAAGGCGTTCTGGCCCCGCAAGAGCGCCCGGATGTGGCCGCGCTACGTCGGCTGGGCTTCACCGGCAACGACGCCGAGGTGATCCGCCAGGCCGCGCGCGAGGCCATGCCGCTGCTGGTCGCCAGTTGCTCGGCGTCGAGCATGTGGGTGGCCAACGCGGCCACCGTCAGCCCCAGTGCCGACACCGCCGATGGCCGCGTGCACTTCACTGCAGCCAACCTCAACTGCAAATACCACCGCAGCATCGAACACCCCACCACCAGCCGGGTGCTGCAGGCGATGTTCAATGACCCGGCACACTTCGCCCACCATCCGGCGTTGCCTGCGGTCATGCAGTTCGGCGATGAAGGCGCGGCCAACCACACGCGCTTGTGCCGCGAGCATGGCGCGCCTGGTGTGGAGTTCTTCGTCTATGGCCGAAGCGCCTTCGACAGCCGCCTGCCCGCGCCGCGCAAATACCCCGCCCGGCAAACCCTCGAAGCCTCGCAGGCCGTGGCGCGGCTACATGGCCTGAGCGCCGAGGGCGTGGTGTTCGCGCAGCAGAACCCGGCTGTGATCGACCAGGGCGTGTTTCACAACGATGTGATCGCCGTGGGCAATGGCGAGGTGCTCTTTCATCACCAGGACGCCTTCCTCGACAGCGATGCCGCGCTCGCCGAGCTGCACACCAAGCTTGCCGCCAAGGGCGGGCAGTTGCAGGCCATCAGCGTGCCGCGTGCGGCTGTTTCGGTGGAAGACGCGGTGCGCTCCTACCTGTTCAACAGCCAGCTGCTGACCCGCGCCGACGGTTCGATGCTGCTGGTGGTGCCTGAGGAGAGCCGCAACCATCCACGCGTGTCGAGCTACCTCGATGCGCTGATCCGCCAAGGCGGGCCGATCACGGAAGTGAAGGCGTTCGACCTCAAGCAGAGCATGCAGAACGGCGGCGGCCCGGCCTGTCTGCGGCTTCGCGTCGCGCTTGCTGAGGCGGAGCTGGCGGCGGTCAACCCTGGCGTCATCATGACCGACGCACTGCATGCCACGTTGCTGCAATGGGTCACTCGGCACTATCGTGACCGGCTCACCGATGCCGATCTGGCTGACCCGCAATTGCTCGACGAGTCGCGCTGCGCGCTCGACGAGCTGACCCAGATTCTGAAGTTGGGCTCGGTCTATCCGTTCCAACGCCACCCTTGAAGAGAGAACCTGTAATGTCCGAAGCCCTGAGCCTGCTGCTTGAAGATGACGATGGCACCCAGCTGCAAACCTCCTGCACCCGTTTCGCGATCCTCTGGCAAGGCAAGGAAGTGTGGATTCAGCAAGACGGCCGCGGCCAATTGCTGATTGGCGTCGACGTTGCCGAAGGTGACAGCGAATTCGCCAACCTGCTGCTGCGTCCAATGGCGACCAACCTGGTCAGCCTGCAGCTGGAAATGGAACCGGCCGATCTCGACGAAGACGACGATCATGTTCATGGCCCTGATTGCGGCCACCATCACTAAGGAAGTGCGCCATGCTCTCCCTCGGCAAACTGCTTGAACTGACCTTGGCCGGCCGCGAGCCGGCCGACAAGACCCAAGTGACCGTCGAGGGCGTGCGCCTGCGCTGGCTCGGGGAGGGGGCGCTGGAAGTGCGTCCGCCGAGTGCCACCGACACCGGCCTTGACCTGCTGCTCTCAGCGGGCATCCACGGCAACGAGACGGCGCCCATCGAGCTGCTCGATGAGCTGCTGGCCGGTATTGCCAGCGGGGCCGTCAAGCCGCGCGCGCGCATCCTCTTCCTGTTCGGCAACCCGCCTGCGATCCGCCGTGGCGAGCGCTATGTCGAGCAAGACATCAACCGCCTGTTCAATGGTCGCCATGCCGCCACCAGCGGTGTCGAGGCCATGCGCGCGGGGGAGTTGGAGCAGTTCGCCCGGGTGTTCTTCAGCCTCCCGGCACGCACCCGCCTGCACTATGACCTGCACACGGCGATCCGGGGTTCGAAGATCGAGCAATTTGCGTTGTACCCGTACACGCCGGGGCGCGCGCATTCCCGGCGCGAGCTGGCTCGGCTGGCAGCGGCCGGGGTGGACGCGGTGCTGCTGCAGCGCAAACCGTCGATCACCTTCAGCGCGTTCACCTACGAGCAACTCGACGCCGAGGCCTTTACCCTGGAGCTGGGCAAGGCCCGGCCATTCGGGCACAACGGGCAGGTCAACCTGGATCGGCTGCGCCAGCGGCTGTGGCAGATCGTCGAAGGGTGCGAGCCCGACCTCGACGATCAGCTCGACGGCTTGCAGCTGTTCAGCGTCGCCCGGGAGGTCATCAAGCACAGTGAGCACTTCAAGATGCATTTGCCTGACGACATCGAGAACTTCGCCGAACTGGCGCCCGGCTATCTGCTGGCCGAAGACCTGGCGCAGATGCGCTGGGTGATCGAAGAGCAGGGCGCACGGATCATCTTTCCCAACCCGCATGTGAAGAATGGGCTGCGCGCCGGATTGATCATCGTGCCGGACGCGGGGGAGGGTCTCAGGTGAGCTGCAGGTAAATCACACGCTGCATGATTGGCCTCTGCAGGAGCGGCCGGTCCGGCGCTCCGGTCAATCGCGGGCGGCGAAGCCGGCCCAGTTCAGGCACACCGGCTAACAGATAAAACGCGGTAGCAGCCATTGGATATGCTGCGCAGCCCATCGCCGTTCACCGGAGCGCCGGACCGACCGCTTCTGCAGGTGGGTGCGACTCGCGACTCACCTGAGGCAGTCCACCGCTCGATCACCGCCACCAACCTCGCCCAGCCCGACGGTTGTATGAAAACCCTTTAATTAACCGACTATTCCCTTTTCCTCCCGCTTGAGCGGTAATTGGCTTGCCAGTGGCGAGACGGTGCCTTTAGCATCCAGGCATGCCGTTTTGTCTGCATCCACTTAAAAAGCCGTGCCTGCGACGCCTCCTAACGCATAAAACACACTGCACCGAGCTTGCAGGACCGATATAATGCGGCCCTTTGCCGTCGTTTCGTCGACGCGTTTGCCCCCAAGGGGCCGCCGTTTCCGTGGAAGAACCTATGAAAAGCGCAGAAATCCGTGAAGCCTTCCTTCGCTTCTTCGAAGAGCAGGGCCATACCCGAGTTGCCTCCAGCTCGTTGATCCCGGGCAACGACCCAACCTTGCTGTTCACCAATGCCGGCATGAACCAGTTCAAGGATTGCTTCCTCGGCCAGGAAAAACGCGCCTACACCCGTGCGGTCAGCAGCCAGAAATGCGTCCGCGCCGGTGGCAAGCACAACGACCTGGAAAACGTCGGCTACACCGCGCGTCACCACACCTTCTTCGAGATGCTCGGCAACTTCAGCTTCGGTGATTACTTCAAGCGTGACGCGATCACCTTCGCCTGGACCTTCCTGACCTCGGAAAAGTGGCTGAACCTGCCCAAGGAAAAGCTCTGGGTGACCGTCTATGCCACCGACGACGAAGCCTATGACATCTGGACCAAAGAGGTCGGCGTGCCCGCCGAGCGCATGGTCCGCATCGGTGACAACAAGGGCGCCCCGTACGCCTCCGACAACTTCTGGACCATGGGCGATACCGGCCCGTGCGGCCCTTGCACCGAGATCTTCTACGACCACGGCGCCGACATCTGGGGCGGCCCACCCGGCTCGCCGGAAGAAGATGGCGACCGCTACATCGAGATCTGGAACAACGTCTTCATGCAGTTCAACCGCACCGCCGATGGCGTGCTGCACCCGCTGCCTGCGCCGTCGGTGGACACCGGCATGGGCCTGGAGCGGATCAGCGCCGTGCTTCAGCACGTGCACTCGAACTACGAGATCGACCTGTTCCACAGCCTGCTGGCCGCCTCGGCCAAGGCCATCGGTTGCAGCAATGACGCCCAGGCGTCGCTGAAAGTGGTCGCGGACCACATCCGTTCCTGCGGTTTCCTCATCGCCGACGGCGTGCTGCCGTCCAATGAAGGCCGCGGCTACGTGCTGCGCCGGATCATTCGTCGCGCCTGCCGCCACGGCAACAAGCTTGGCGCCACGGGCAGCTTCTTCTACCAGATCGTCGCCGCGCTGGTGGCCGAGATGGGCGAGGCCTTCGTCGAGTTGAAGAACCAGCAGGCGCATATCGAGCGCGTGCTCAAGGCTGAAGAAGAGCAGTTCGCCAAGACCCTCGAACAAGGCCTGCGCATCCTCGAGCAGGACCTGGCGCAACTCGACGGCAAGATCGTTCCGGGTGACGTGGTGTTCAAGCTCTACGACACCTACGGCTTCCCCATGGACCTGACCGCCGACATCGCCCGCGAGCGCGAGCTGACCATCGATGAAGCCGGCTTCGAGCGCGAAATGGACGCCCAGCGTGAACGCGCCCGTTCGGCCAGCGCCTTCGGCATGGACTACAACAGCCTGGTCAAGGTCGACGTGGCTACCGAATTCCTCGGCTATGGCGCCACCGAAGGCGAGGCCAAGGTCGTTGCCTTGTACCGCGATGGCATGGTGGTCGAGCACTTGAGCGAAGGCCATGAAGGTGTGGTGATCCTCGACCGTACGCCGTTCTACGGCGAGTCTGGCGGCCAGATCGGCGACGTCGGCGTGATCGAGATCGACGGCGCCCGCTTCGAGGTGCAGGACACCACCAAGACTGCCGGTGCCTTCTTGCACCATGGCGTGATGACCACCGGTTCGCTCGAGCGCGGCGCCCAGGTGCTGGCTCGGGTCGAGGCCGAGGTGCAGCAGGCTACGTCGCTGAACCACTCTGCCACCCACTTGCTGCACGAAGCACTGCGTCAGGTGCTCGGCGAGCACGTTCAACAGAAAGGCTCGCTGGTCGACAGCCAGCGCCTGCGCTTTGACTTCAGCCATTTCGAGGCGGTCAAGCCTGAGCAGCTCAAGGCGCTGGAGGCGATCGTCAACCGTGAGGTTCGTCGCAACACTGAAGTGTTGACCGAAGAAACCGACATCGAGACTGCCAAGCGCAAGGGCGCCATGGCGCTGTTCGGCGAGAAGTACGGTGATACCGTGCGCGTGCTGAGCATGGGCGGTGATTTTTCGGTGGAGCTGTGCGGTGGTATCCACGCCAAGCGCACCGGCGATATCAGCGTGTTCAAGATCATCAGTGAAGGCGGCGTGGCCTCGGGCGTACGCCGTATCGAAGCGGTCACCGGTGCAGCGGCGCTGGCTTACCTGAACGCTGCTGAAGAGCAGGTCAAGGAAGTCGCGCAACTGGTCAAGGGTAATCGCGACAACGTCATCGACAAGCTGTCGGCGGTGCTCGAGCGCAACCGTCAGCTGGAAAAACAACTGGAGCAGTTGCAGGCCAAGGCCGCCAGCGCCGCCGGGGATGGTCTCTCCAGCGCAGCGGTTGAGGTCAAAGGCACCAAAGTACTCGCCGCCCGCCTGGATGGGCAGGATGGCAAGGCACTGCTGGCGCTGGTCGATCAGTTGAAGAACAAGCTCGGCCATGCAGTGATCCTGCTGGGCAGCGAGCACGAGGGCCGGGTCGTGCTGGTAGCCGGCGTGACCAAGGACCTTTCCAGCCAACTCAAGGCTGGTGACCTGATGAAGCAAGCTGCCGCAGCCGTCGGCGGCAAAGGCGGGGGTCGTCCGGACATGGCCCAGGGTGGTGGCGTCGATGTCGCCGCGCTGGACACTGCCCTGGCCCTGGCGGTGCCCTTCGCCGAGCAGGGACTTTGAGATGCCGTGGGCGCTGAGCCGGTAACGAGCCTTGCCCGCATGGGCACTGCTCGGCGACCGTCCAGCGCCCACGGCATGATGGATTGTTTATTGGGGCCCTTGGGGCTGAGGCACCTTTGAAATGGCGTTGATCGTACAGAAATTTGGCGGTACCTCTGTCGGTTCCATCGAGCGGATCGAGCAGGTTGCCGACAAGGTCAAGAAATTCCGCGAGGCCGGTGATGATCTGGTGGTCGTGCTGTCGGCCATGAGCGGCGAAACCAATCGCCTGATCGACCTGGCCAAGCAGATTAACGAGAAGCCCGATCCGCGCGAGCTGGATGTGATCGTCTCGACCGGCGAGCAGGTGACCATCGCGCTGCTGGTCATGGCGTTGCTCAAACGCGGCGTGCCGGCGGTGTCCTATACCGGTAACCAGGTGCGCATCCTGACCGATAACGCGCACAACAAGGCGCGCATCCTGCAGATCGACGACCAGAAGATTCGCGCTGACCTGCAGGCTGGGCGCGTAGTTGTGGTTGCAGGTTTCCAGGGTGTGGACGAGCACGGCAACATCACCACCCTGGGCCGTGGCGGCTCGGACACCACCGGCGTGGCCCTGGCCGCGGCGCTGAAGGCCGAGGAATGCCAGATCTACACCGACGTCGACGGTGTCTACACTACCGATCCAAGGGTGGTGCCCCAGGCCCAGCGCCTGGAGAAGATCACCTTCGAGGAGATGCTGGAAATGGCCAGCCTCGGTTCCAAGGTGTTGCAGATCCGCTCGGTGGAGTTCGCCGGCAAGTACAACGTCCCGCTGCGCGTGCTGCACAGCTTCAAGGAGGGTCCGGGTACCCTCATCACCATCGATGAAGAGGAATCCATGGAACAGCCGATCATTTCCGGTATCGCGTTCAATCGCGACGAAGCCAAGCTGACCATTCGCGGTGTGCCGGATACTCCGGGCGTGGCGTTCAAGATCCTCGGCCCGATCAGCGCCTCGAACATCGAGGTGGACATGATCGTGCAGAACGTGGCGCACGATAACACCACCGATTTCACCTTCACCGTGCACCGCAACGAGTACGAGAAGGCTTTGAGCGTACTCGAGAACACCGCCCGCGAAATCGGCGCGCGTGAAGTGATCGGCGACATCAAGATTGCCAAGGTCTCGATCGTCGGTGTCGGCATGCGCTCCCATGCGGGTGTTGCCAGCCGCATGTTCGAGTCGCTGGCCAAGGAAACCATCAATATCCAGATGATCTCCACATCCGAAATCAAGGTGTCGGTGGTCATCGAAGAGAAGTACCTGGAACTGGCCGTACGCGCGTTGCATACCGCGTTCGAGCTGGACGCGCCTGCGCGCCAGGGCGAGTAACACGCTGCAGGAAAGGGCGCGGCTTGCCGCGCCCTTTCGCGTTTCTGGCAGTTGCGCGGGCTCCTGTCCTTGCGCGCGCGATTGTTAAGGGCCAAGCCCTAAAAAGACTGTTATCCCTGATGAATTGTTTGAGGAGAAAAACCATGTTGATTCTGACTCGTCGGTGCGCCGAGAGCCTGATCATTGGCGACGGCGAAATCACCGTCACGGTCCTGGGTGTCAAAGGCAACCAGGTGCGTATCGGCGTCAGCGCCCCGAAAGAGGTGGCCGTACACCGCGAAGAAATCTACCTGCGAATCAAGAAAGAGAAGGACGACGAACCAAGCCTTTAATTTTTATCGAGTTTTTTTAGAAAAAAGGTTTGCAAACGGGGAGGGGTCTGGTTAATATACGCCCCGTGTTGCGGTGAGGTGGCCGAGTGGCCGAAGGCGCTCCCCTGCTAAGGGAGTATACCTCACAAGGGTATCGGGGGTTCGAATCCCCCCCTCACCGCCATTATTTCGCGAGATAGGTTGTAAATCGCACAAGTCGTTAAGTCGTTGAATTTAAACGAAAAATAACTTGGAATATGATTTTATCAACCTATAATGCGCAGCAAGATACGGA
Organism: Pseudomonas sp.; assembly: GCF_032058845.1. Taxonomy (GTDB): domain Bacteria; phylum Pseudomonadota; class Gammaproteobacteria; order Pseudomonadales; family Pseudomonadaceae; genus Aquipseudomonas. The sequence continues at coordinate 9,107 of NZ_DAMCCR010000081.1, forward strand.
CCCATAGCTCAGCTGGATAGAGTACTCGGCTACGAACCGAGCGGTCAGAGGTTCGAATCCTCTTGGGTCCGCCACTTTTTGAAGTGGCTTTGAGCATCAAGGCAGCTTCATCAGCCCGCGGTAACGGGTCTAAAACTACCAACTACGGACCCATAGCTCAGCTGGATAGAGTACTCGGCTACGAACCGAGCGGTCAGAGGTTCGAATCCTCTTGGGTCCGCCACATTCGAAAAGCCCGCTTTTGAAGCGGGCTTTTTGCTGTCTGCGATTCACATAACTACATAACTGTCGAACTTCTCTCCTATCCTCGATCAATCGCCCTGGATACCGCCACGGGTGCGCACGTAACGCCTTGAGCGTTGTCCTAGACTCATCGCGGCCACGTTCAGGGTGGACAAAAATTTAAGCGAACCAACCGCTTGGGCAGTGTATGATTGCGCCCGTCAGCCCCGCCGGGGCTTGTGGAATACCACCATGGATTTACCCAGTAGTTACTCATCCCTACGTTTCATCAAGTCTGATCTGACCGATTGATTCCCCCGGCGTGCTCCGCTGCTGGGAGTGGAGTTCGCCTATGACCGAAATCGAAGTAAAGAAAAGCCAGGACAGTCTGCAAGACCGTCTCGCTCAGGTAATCGAGCTGCTGCAGCGCCAGCGTGTCGTCGAAGACCTGACCCATCGCCAGGAAGGTCAGCACCACGACCTGGTCGAAAACCTCGTACACCGCCAGAACCTCGTCGAACTGCAACGCAAGCTCGATGACCTGCACCCCGCTGACATCGCCTATATCCTCGAAGCCCTGCCTCTGGAAGACCGTCTTTCGGTGTGGCAACTGGTGCGCTCGGATCGCGATGGCGACATCCTGCTTGAAGTCTCCGATGCGGTCCGTCAAACGCTCATCGCCGACATGGATGACCACGAGCTGCTGGCGGCCGCCAAGGAAATGGATGCCGACGAACTGGCAGACCTGGCGCCCGAACTGCCCCGCGATGTCGTCCATGAGTTGATGGAAACCCTCGATGCCCAGCAGCGTGAGCGTGTTCGCTCCGCGCTGAGCTATGACGAGGAGCAGATCGGTGCGCTGATGGACTTCGAGATGGTCACCATCCGCGAAGACGTCAGCCTGGAAGTGGTGCTGCGCTACCTGCGCCGCTTGAAAGAGCTGCCCAACCACACAGACAAACTGTTCGTGGTGGATAACGGCGGCATTCTCAAGGGCGTGCTGCCGATCAAGCGACTGTTGGTCAATGACCCGGAGAAAAAGGTGGCGGAGGTCATGGCCACTGATCCCGTCAGCTTCCGCCCTGAGGAAGATGGCTACGATGCCGCTCAGGCGTTCGAGCGTTATGACCTGGTGTCGGCACCGGTGGTGGACAAGAGCGACCGTCTGATCGGCCGTCTGACCATCGACGAAATGGTCGACCTGATTCGCGAGGAAAGCGAATCCGAAGTGCTCAACATGGCCGGTTTGCGCGAAGAAGAGGACATTTTCGCCTCGGTCTGGCGCTCACTGCGCAACCGCTGGGCGTGGCTGGCGATCAACCTGATCACCGCCTTCCTGGCCTCGCGGGTCATCGGTCTGTTCGAAGGCTCGATCGAAAAGCTGGTGGCCCTGGCGGCACTGATGCCGATCGTGGCAGGCATCGGCGGCAACTCGGGCAACCAGACCATCACCATGATCGTTCGCGCCATGGCGCTCGACCAGGTCAGCCCAGGCAACACCATGCGCCTGATGCGCAAGGAGCTGGCCGTCGGTTTGATCAACGGCCTGGTGTGGGGTGGGGTGATCGGCGCCGTGGCCTTCTGGCTGTACGGCAGTTGGTCATTGGGCGTGGTGATGACGGCAGCCATGACCCTCAACCTGCTGTTGGCGGCATTGATGGGCGTACTGATTCCCATGACCCTGATGCGCATGGGTCGCGACCCTGCCATGGGCGCCAGCGTGATGATCACGGCGGTCACCGACAGCGGTGGCTTCTTCATCTTCCTGGGCCTGGCGACGCTGTTCCTGCTCTGAGGCTTTTCCTCAGGCAACAAAAAAGCCAGCGAATGCTGGCTTTTTTGTTGCGCATGGACTCGATCAGGAAGCGTCTGCAGCCATTTCGACGTCGTGTGCGATCAGTGCCACCAGCGCATTTTGCTGGCGGTGGGAGAGTTGGCGGAAGCGTTGCAGGAGTTCACGCTCATGCAGGCTCAGTTCCGGGCTGTCGAGGCGCATGCTCAGCTCTTCGCCCAGAGCGCCTTCCTGAATGAGGCTCTGCTCGAGGCGAGCGATGATTTCGGAGTTCATGCTGCGGTGATGGTTGCGCGCTACTTCGGCAATGCGCTCACGCATTCCGTCTGGGAGGCGGACGACGAATTTGTCGGCGGTGCGGCTTGAGTAAATAGCCTGTTTCAATGGGCGCATATAAATTGACCGGTTCTTCTGGTTCAGGGGGAGCGGTTCTCAGATTGCCCGCACGGTGAAGGTACGACCGTAATTGCTGCAAAATGTTCAACCACTGCGTGACGGGAGCTTATAGTGCCTCAGGGTTGCCGGTTCCTTGGCGTCAAATCTGTGACAAATAGTGAGCCGGGTAAAGGCTTTTTGCCAGCACCGATTATCAGAAATGAGCACTGGTTTGAAAAGTGAAACCCTTTTCACAGGTTTCATGCCGCAAACCGGGTGGGACAAACATCGCGCATTGCATGGCAAAGTTTCGTGAAACGGCTGTTATCGTGCCCATTCATATTCGTCGAGGACAGTTGCCATGCCCCTTGAGCTCCCAGATCCGTGCTGCTCTCGCGGCCGCCTCATCTATCTGATAGGGCCGTCCGGATCAGGCAAGGACTCGCTGCTGGAGGCCGCCCGATCGACTTTGGCACAAGAAGGCATCGAGCTCGCGCGGCGGATCATCACCCGTTCCGCCGAATCGGCGGGTGAAGACGCCCTGGGTGTCTCGCCCTTGCAATTCGAGCATCTGCGCAAGCAGGGGGCGTTCGCCCTGGATTGGCAAGCCAACGGCCTGTGCTATGGCATTGCGGTCCAGATCGATGCCTGGCTGGGTGAGGGCAAGTCGGTGCTGGTCAATGGTTCGCGGGGTTATCTGGATCAGGCACGCGCGCGCTATCCAGAGTTGCTGGCGATCTGCCTTGAGGTCGCGCCGCAGGTGCTGCGGCAACGTCTGCTCGCTCGTGGGCGCGAGCCGGTCGAAGAGATCGAGCAGCGCTTGGCGCGCAATGCCCAGTTATCGCGCAGCCAGATGGCGGGCGTGATACTGCTGGACAACTCCGGCGAGCTCTCTGAGACGCTGCATCGATTGCTGGCCTTGTTGCGGGAGGAGGGTGTGATGGGCCGCGCCCCAGACGCGTCCGCTTGATAGCAACGGCCTACGTACTGATTGCCCTATTCCTACATGACAAACCGGCGAGCGCTGGTTAACATGCACGCCTTCTTTGCTGCCAGCGTTCGCTGACGGTCTCAGGGTCTCAGTAGCTCAATTGGATAGAGCATCCCCCTCCTAAGGGGAAGGTTGCAGGTTCAAGTCCTGCCTGGGACGCCATTATCGCGCTGCCCCCAGCCCCCACTTCAAAAGCGATTCAGCGCACCACACGCACCTGTCTGGTGCTTTGCTCACACCTCGAAACTAACAGCCCCTGACAGTATCGAGCGCCGGTGAACAGATGGTATGACCGCAGCGCGCACAGCTGAACAGCGCTGCAGTCTGGTGACTCATCGCCAAGCCGCAGGCCACGCAGCAGTAAAGCCCGGCAGAGGGCGGCGAGGCGTATTCGGGCCGGTGTTCGTCTGGCAGTACCGAGAGCCCTGGTCTGGTGTCTTCAGGCGCATAGAAGTACAGGCTCAGATCACCGTCGGTTTCCAGCAGCCCCAGGCGCACTTGGCCGAGGTGCTCTACACCTTGCTGCCGCAACTCCATGAACAGTTCGCTGGAGGAAATATTCAGATTGCGCAGCGAGTGGATCTCATACACGCCGTCTTTCACGACCGTGATGGGCAAGCCGTCGATCCATCCTTCCCAGGTCTTGTTGCGCTTCATCACGAAAATCGTGCCGCGGTAGAGCACCAGGAGCGTCACGAATACCAGCAGCACGGGCAGGACAGGGACATCTTCATAGAACGTGACGTCGCCTGCGGCGGAGCCCAGCGTCAGGATGACCACGAGTTCAAAGCGAGAAAGCTGCTTGATGCCGCGCCGCCCGCTGAACTTCAGAAAACAGAACACGGCGAGAAACGCGACGATCACGCGCAAGGAGACTTCCCAGAGGAAGGTCAGGGGCAGGTCACCCAACAGCATGCGTTGCGCATCGAATGCAGTCATGAAGGCTTCCTTGTGTGACGCGTTCCGGTGTGCCTGATTGACCGGGAAGCTCAAGCCGAGTTCATGGCGGGTGCGACAGCTGTCATGTGGCTGCCTTGACGCGCCCGCACATCACCTCTGGCCGGTTCGAGCGTCCGTCGGGTCAGCGACCTCTGATTTTCCGCTCTAATCCGGCGCTCGGATTGCTGTCATCACGGCGGGGCACACTGCAACCTTGCGCGTGGGCAACGCTGCCACTCAGGCGATCCGATTTGACCATTCGGTCAAACCTGCCTAGGGTATGTGCCCCGTTTTTACCTGAGACCGTCATGACTGACCGTGCTTCACTGCCTCCCGCCGTTTACCTCCTGGGGTTGACGATCTTTTCGCTGGTCACCGCCGAATTCATGGTGGCCGGCATCATGCCGGCACTGGCAGCGGAGTTTTCCGTGAGCCTGGCCCAGGTCGGCAACCTGATCGCGTTCTACGCCCTGGGCATGGCCCTGGGCGGCCCGCCGGTGACCATGCTGTTGATCAGCCGCGGCGTGCGCAACAAGCACGCGTTGCTGGGGCTGCTGGCAGCGTATGTGCTGGCTGGCGTGCTGGGCGCGGTGGCCACGCAGTACGAAGTGCTGCTGTTCGCCAGGGTGCTGATGGGCATCACCAGTTCGGCGTGCCTGGGCCTGTGCATGACCCTGTGCGCCAGCCTGGTGCCCGTGCAGCAGCGTGGCCGCGCGATTGCCGTGGTGCTGGCGGGGCTGATGATGTCGCCGGTGGCCGGCGTGCCCATGATCAACCTGGTGGAACACAGCTTTGGCTGGCGCGCCAGCGCGTGGGTCATCGTCGCGCTGTCGATGCTCTGCACGCTGCTGGTCGCTGCGTGCCTGAAACAGGACCCGGCCGATGGGCAGCCGGCGCTGTCGCGGCAGTGGGCGGCGCTGCGCAACCCCAGCCTGTGGGGCGCGTACCTGACCAGTGGCTTGATCATCGGTGCGACGTTCGCTGGTTTCAGTTACATCACCCCGATCCTCATCGAGGAAGTCGGCGTGCGGCCCAGCCATGTGGCGCCGTTGCTGGCCTTGTACGGGGTCGCCAACCTGCTGGGCAACATGGTTGTCGGGCGCGTGGCCGACCGCCACACCTTCGCGGCGTTGGGCTGGGGCTTGCTGCTGCTGATGGCCGCGATGGCCGGTTTTGCCCTGGCCGGCGGCCAGGTGTGGCTGAACCTGATCTGCTTCCTGGCCATTGGCCTGACCGGTGTGGCGTTGAACCCGGCAATGGTGGCGCGGGTGATGAAGGCCGCCGAGCCGGGTGCGCTCGTCAATGCGCTGCACACCTCGATCATCACGGGCGGCCTGGCGCTTGGCAGTTGGGCAGGTGGTCAAGCCATCGACGCAGGCTTGGGTCTGCGCTCACCGCTTTGGGTTGGCGCGGCCATGGCGGCGGTCGGCTTGCTCAGCCTGGCACGCCCGCTGCTGGCCCCTGCGCCGCTGGCCAAGCCGTGCGCTTGAGGTGGATGGCGCTAGAGGCGATGGCCACGCCGTAGGTGGCGCCTGTGCCGCTGGCCAAGCAGTGTGCCTGAGGCGGATGGCCCCCGCGCCGCTGGCCAAACTGTGTGCTTGAGTTGACGGTCGCTCATGCCGTTGCCTCAAGCCTACGCATGAGGCGGCGGCGCTTGGATCGATGTCCAGCCCTTGTGCCGGACCTCGTAAGCACTTGGATCGTCGGCCACCTGCTACACCTGGCGATACGGCAGGGCATAGGGAGACATTCGGTTACTTCCACCGGCAACGGCTGTCCGTGTATCGTCCCCACTCGCGTTCGGTCTGATGGCCCGTGTGCCTGCCGCCGGGCCGAACGCGCGTAATTCCGACAACAACAGGATCTTCTTCATGGCCCGCTCGCGTTTCCTGCCTGACAACTTCACCCTCACGCTGGTCGCCGTGGTGATTACCGCGACCCTGCTGCCTGCACAAGGCCAGGTGGCGGTGGCGTTCGACTGGATCACCAATATCGCCATTGGCCTGCTGTTCTTCATGCACGGCGCCAAGCTGTCGCGCCAGGCGATCCTGGCAGGTGCCGGGCATTGGCGTCTGCATGGCGTGGTGTTCCTCTGCACCTTCGTGCTGTTCCCCCTGTTGGGCCTGGGCTTGCGTCCGTTGCTGCTGCCACTGGTAGGCAAGGACCTGTACATGGGTTTTCTCTACCTGTGCATGCTGCCAGCGACGGTGCAGTCGGCCATCGCCTTCACCTCGCTGGCGCGCGGTAACGTGCCAGCGGCCATTTGCAGCGCGGCGGCGTCGAGCCTGATCGGTATCTTCATCACGCCGTTGTTGGTGGCGCTGTTGATGGGCGTGCATGGCGACAGCGGCTCGACACTCGAAGCGATCCGCAAGATCAGCCTGCAACTGCTGGTGCCCTTCGTGGCCGGGCAGATCGCGCGGCGCTGGATCGGCGAGTGGGTAGGGCGCAATCGCAACTGGCTGAAAGCGGTTGACCAGGGTTCGATTCTGCTGGTGGTCTACTCGGCCTTCAGCGCGGCGGTGATCGGCGGGTTGTGGCAGCAGGTGCCGCCCCTGCTGCTGGGCGGGGTGGTGCTGGGCTGCTGCGTGCTGCTGGCGCTGTCGCTGGGCATCACGGCGCTGCTGGGGCGGGTGTTGGGCTTCAGTCAGGAAGACCGCATCACCATCCTGTTCTGCGGCTCGAAGAAGAGCCTGGCCACCGGTGTGCCGATGGCTCAGGTGCTGTTCGCGGGCAGCACCATCGGCCTGCTGATCCTGCCGCTGATGCTGTTCCACCAGATCCAGCTGATGGTCTGCGCCGCGTTGGCGCAGCGCTATGCGCGACGGCCTGAAACACCTGCGCCGGCGCCAGAAGTGGCGGTCAAGGGCGCGAAGTAGGCGCTGTCGGTCAGCCAGCCCTGAGCGCACTCAGGGCCTGGCGCTGGCGCCCCTGCTCATCGAAGTTGGCAGGGTCCAGCCAGGCCACGAAGGCGGCCTTCAGCGCCGGCCAGTCGCTATCGATGATCGAGTACCACGCCGTGTCGCGGCTGCGACCCTTGTACACCACCGCCTGACGAAACGTGCCCTCATACGTGAAGCCCAGGCGATCGGCTGCGCGCCGCGAGGGTGCGTTGAGGTCGTCACACTTCCACTCGTAGCGGCGGTAGCCGAGCTCGTCGAAGGCATAGGCCATGAGCAGGTACTGCGCTTCGGTCGAGAGCGCTGACTGTTTCAGCGTGGGCGAGAACGTCACGCTGCCGACTTCGATCACCCCATGGGTGGGATCGATGCGCATCAGGGCCAAGGTGCCCACCGCCCTGTTGGAGCGCAGATCGATGACCGCGTAATGGCGCGGATCCGTGCTGTCTTGCGCCGCTTCGGCATACGCGCGGTACTCGGCCAGTGCGCTGAACGGGCCGACGAACAGGTAGGTCCAGTCGCGACCATCGCTGGCCGATGCATAGGCCTCGTAGAGCTGTGCGGCATGGCGCTCGGCGTTCAGCGGCTCCAATCGGCAATAGCGACCCTGCAGTGTCACGGCAGCGGGTTGCGCACGCGGTGACCAATCGGTCACAGCCGCGCCAATCGGTTGGTCGTAGTCGTTGGATCGGGCCATGGTGATCATTCCTGGGCAAGTGGTGCTCGCACTGTAGCCCTTCAAGCGCGGGGCGTAAGGTCCATTGCCCGGTGTTTACGAGGCGCCAATCGGCAGCGCTCGGGAGCGCTGCATGCAAGGCGCTGGCGCGAGGGCAATTCGATCGGATTTAGACTGAATCTTTCCCGCACCAGACCGCTCCCATACCCATGAAATGAGTCGGGAGGCCACAATGCCAGGTCAGCAACTGTATGTAATCGAGTACGCGCTTCACGCGCAGCCGCGCACGTTCATCATCCGTCTGGAGCGCATGGACAACGCCGAAGCGTGGCACTGGGCGAGCTGTGACGCAGGGGTGGGGATCATCCCGCGCTTCGGCCAGCACACGATCAAGAAGGTCAGCCGGCCCATGGCCGAGCGCTATGGCATTACCGAGGTGAAATGGCGGGTGGCGGGTCAAGGCCCGGAGTTCGTCGCGCCACCGATCGACGTCACGCGCTTGGGTGGGGCCCGTTCGGACAGCTGCGTGGGCAGTTCGTAACGCCAGCCGTTTGCCAGACGACACCCGCCTTGCGCGGGTGTTGTGCTGTTCGGGCCAGGGCGTCAGATATGCAGCGCCTGCCCCAGTGCACGCAGCGCGGCCTCCTGCACCGCTTCACCGAGGGTGGGGTGGGCGTGAATGGTGCCGGCGATGTCTTCCAGGCGAGCGCCCATTTCCAGCGACTGGGCGAACGCCGTGGACAACTCCGACACCGCCACCCCCACCGCCTGCCAGCCGACGATCAGGTGATTGTCGCGTCGCGCCACCACCCGCACGAAGCCGCTGCGGCTTTCCAGGGTCATGGCCCGGCCATTGGCGGCGAACGGGAACTGCGCCACCAGGCAGTCCAGGCCCTGCTCACGGGCGTGCTCCGGTGTCAGCCCGGCCACCACCAGCTCCGGATCGGTGAAGCACACCGCCGCAATCGCCGCCGGCTCGAAGCGCCGGGCATGGCCGGCGATCAGGTCAGCGACCATTTCACCCTGCGCCATGGCCCGGTGCGCGAGCATCGGCTCGCCGGTCAGGTCACCGATGGCCCAGACGTTGCGCATGCTGGTCTGGCAACGCGCATCCACGGCCACGGCAGCGCCGTTCATCTGCAACTGCAGCGACTCCAGGTTGAAGCCCTGGCTGCGTGGGCGTCGGCCCACTGCCACCAGCACCCGGTCGCTCGCCAATTGCACGGCTGCACCGTCCGGCGCACGCAATTGCAGGCCCTGTTCGTCACGCCCTTCCACACGATGGCCAAGGTAGGTGGTAATCCCTAGCGCCCTGATCGCCTCGACCATCGGCGCCGTCAGCTCGGCGTCATAGCTCGGCAACAGCCGCTCGCGGGCCTCCACCACACTGACCTGCGCGCCCAGCTTGCGGTACGCAATGCCCAATTCCAGACCGATGTAGCCGCCACCCACCACCACCAGGTGCTCAGGCAGCGTCTGTGGCGACAGTGCCTCGGTGGACGACACCACCGCGCCAGCCAGCGGCCGTGACGACTGCTCGACACTGCCGGAATCGGTGGCCGCCAGCCGATGTTCGTCCGGCGTCTGCGGCCACAGCGCTTCTGTGGGCGACACCACCGCGCTGCTCAACGGCAGCGTCGGCAGCTCGACGCTGCTGGACCCGGTGGCCAGCAGCAGATGCTCGCACTGGATGCGCTGCTCGCCCACCTGCACGGTCTTGCCGTCGACGATCTGCGCCCAGCCGTGGATCACCCTGACCTTGTGCTTCTTCAACAACGCGGCCACGCCGGTGGTCAGGCGGTCGACGATGCCGTCCTTCCAGGCCACGCTCTGGCCGATGTCGAGCTGGGGTGCACTGGCGCTGATGCCCAGGGCAGAGCCTGCGGCAAGGCGGCTGGCCTGATGAAACTGCTCAGCCACGTGGATCAGCGCCTTGGACGGGATACAGCCGACGTTCAGGCAGGTGCCGCCCAGGGCCTGACCCTCGACCAGCACGGTGGCAATGCCCAGTTGCCCGGCACGAATGGCCGCAACGTACCCGCCAGGGCCGCCGCCGATGATCAGCAGCGTGGTGTTCAAGGTCTCGGACATGCTCACTCCACGAACAGGCAGGCGGGTTGTTCGAGCAGGCCACGCACGGCCTGGATGAACAGCGCGGCGTCCATGCCGTCGACCACGCGGTGATCGAACGAGCTGGACAGGTTCATCATCTTGCGAATCACGATCTGGCCATTGACCACCATCGGCCGCTCGACCATGCGGTTGACGCCGACAATTGCCACCTCAGGCGTGTTAACCACCGGTGTGCTGGCGATGCCGCCCAGGGCGCCGAGGCTGGTCAGGGTAATGGTCGACCCCGACAGTTCATCGCGTGTGGCCTTGTTGCTGCGTGCGGCGTGGGCCAGGCGGGTGATTTCGCTGGCGTTGCGCCACAGGCTGGCGGCTTCGGCATGGCGCAGTACCGGCACCATCAGGCCGTTGTCGCCCTGGGTGGCGATGCCGACGTGCACCGCCCCGTGGCGGGTAATCACTTGCGCTTCGTCGTCATAGGTGGCGTTGATCTGCGGGAAGTCGCGCAGCGCCACGACCAGCGCGCGCACCAGAAACGGCAGCAAGGTCAGCTTGCCGCGCTGTTCGCCGTGCTGGCGATTGAGTTGCTGGCGCAGGGCTTCGAGCTGGGTCATGTCGATTTCTTCGACATAGCTGAAATGCGCGACGCGGCGCTTGGCGTCCTGCATGCGCTGGGCGATCTTGCGGCGCAGGCCGATCACCGGGATCTGTTGGCTGTCGGTGCGGCAGGCCTGCCCGCTTGGGGCATGGCCGCGCTGGCCATCGCCTGGCTGACCCGCGTCGGCGCGCTGCGGCGCCTGCAGGAAGGCGTCGAGGTCTTCGTGCAG
>NZ_DAMCCR010000082.1:0-19206 GCF_032058845.1 Pseudomonas sp.
CAGCACGTAGATGCTGCGCCAGCCGCCCAGTTCGGCGCTCAGCCCTGCGGCGGTGCGGGCCAGAAGAATGCCCAGCAGCAGGCCGCTCATCAGCGTGCCGACCGTGCGCCCCCGCTGCGCCGGATCGCTGAGCGCCGCGCCCATTGGCACCAGCACCTGCGCCACCACCGAGAACAGCCCGGTCAGCGCCGTGCCGACGATCAGCCATGCCAGGCTTGGCGCGCAGGCGCTGATGATCAATCCCAGGGTGGCAATGACCATCATGATCACGATCAGCCGCCGCTGCTCGAACAGGTCGCCCAAAGGTGCCAGTAACAGCAGGCCAACGCCGTAGCTGAGCTGGGCGGTCACCACGATGCTGCCGGCGCTCACCGTGCTCAGGCCGAACTGTTCGGCAATGCTGTGCAGCAGTGGTTGGGCGTAGTAGTTGCTGGCCACGGCCAAGCCGATGGCGGTGGCCATCAGCAGGATCAGGGCTCGACTGGGGTGGGCGCTGGTCATCGCAGGTCTCGGGCAGATGGAAGGAAATACGGATCAGGGCGGCCGGGAGCGATCAGTTGACGTTGATCATCAGCAGGTTTCCGACGCGATCAGGAGGTGTTGGTCATTGCACGTCTCTGGGAGTACACAGTGAACGAGCTTGCATGGGGCGGTTGGGATCAGCAGACGTCGGTTACCAGCAGGCTCTGCGCTGGCAGCGTCACCTCGTCGTCGATGCGCTTGCCCAGCAGTTGCTGGCCCAGCGGTGAGCGTGGGGTGATCACGGTGATCAGTTCATCGCCATGGCCGACCTTGAGGCCTGCGGCGTCGGGGCCGAGAAAAACGCGCTGTACCACGCCTTGCGCTGATTCCAGCTCGATCAGATGACTGATCTGAATGCCGCGCTGCGGGTCATAGGCGCGCAACTGCAACTGGCGATAGGTGAGCAACGCCTGGCGAATCTCGGCGCCCCGTCGGGCCTGGCCGGTCGCCAGGTATGAGGCCTCCAGGCCCAGGGTGTCGTACTTGTTTTCGGCGATGTTTTCTTCGGCGGTCGCCGTTTCGTAGGCGGTCTGGGCGGCAAGGCGCAACGCCTCGGCATCAGCCTCCAGGGCGGTGATGATGCGGGCCAGCAGGGCAGGTTTATCCATGGTCAGTTGCAAAATTCCAGTACGTGGGCCTGACTGCTGGCCGTCGGTGCGGTGCGGTCCTGTTGCAGCCAGAACTGGCACTTCGGGTTGTCGAGGTTACGTGGGTTGGCCGCCGCCGCCTCGCTGTTCTGCCGCGTTTGCTGGCGCTGCACGTTCTGCTCATAGCGCTCGAACATCACCTGCTGCGCGTCTTGCGCGGCAGGTGCGATGGCTGGCGGGGGCTGCACGGCCTGCACCAGCGGTGCCATCTGCTGCGGCCAGAGCTGCAGGGCCAGCCAGGCGGTGGCACCGATGGCAATGGCGCCCAGCCACAGGCCCAAGGCCAGGCAGAGCGTGAACTGCACGGGAGTGAGGGTGATGCTCAGCGCGCGGTCGCGGGTCATGCCAGGCTCCTGATCGGGGCAGAGGGATGGGCATTGTCGCATGCAGATGAAGGATTTTTCAGTGCTGCGCTATCGTGCCAGCGGGTTTGCCCGCAAAATCAGACGTTTTTCGCACGCTGAATGGAGTGGATGTGAACGCCACCTGGGACATTTTCTGCACGGTCGTCGACAACTACGGCGACATCGGCGTGACCTGGCGCCTGGCCCGGCAATTGGCTCAGGAGCACGACCTGGCCGTGCGGTTGTGGGTGGACGATCTGTCGGCCTTCGTGCGTTTGTGTCCTCAAGCGCAGGTGCAGGCTGCGGCGCAATACCAGGAGGGTGTGCACGTGCTGCAGTGGTCATCGCCCTGGTGTGAGGTGGCGCCGGGCGATGTGGTGATCGGTGCCTTTGGTTGCAGCCTGCCGCAAGCCTACGTCGAAGCACTGCGTACCCGCGCCACCCCTGCGCTGTGGCTGAACCTCGAGTACCTGAGCGCTGAAGACTGGGTCGATGGCTGCCACGGCCTGGCTTCACCGCAGCCCAACGGCCTGCGCCGCTGGTTCTTCTTCCCCGGTTTCACCGAGCGTACGGGCGGCCTGCTGCGCGAGGCGTCACTGCTGGCGCGGCGCGCGGCATTTGCCGCCGATGCCTCGGCACGCCAGCAGTTTCTCCAGGCGCTGGGTGTGCGCCCCGCCGCCGATGCCCGGCTGATCTCGCTGTTCGCCTATGAAAATCCTCAGCTCGGCGCCTGGCTGGGCGCCATGGCCGAAGGCTCGCAGGCCTGTCATGTGCTGGTGCCGGAAGGGCGCATCGTTGCCGGCCTGCGCGCCTGGTTGAACGAACCCGGACTGGCCGTGAGCGATGTCCGCCAGCGCGGCAACCTGACCGTGCAGGTGCTGCCGTTCGTCAGCCAGGACGACTACGACCGCCTGCTCTGGTGCTGCGACTTCAACGCAGTGCGCGGCGAAGATTCTTTCGTGCGGGCGCAATGGGCAGGGGGCGTATTGCTCTGGCACATCTATGTGCAGGAAGAGAACGCCCACTGGGAAAAGCTCGAAGCGTTTCTGACCCGCTACTGCCAGGGCCTGACCCCTGCAGCGAGCGAAGCCCTGCGTGGCCTGTGGTGCGCGTGGAACATGAATCAGGACATGGCTGCCGCCTGGCGAGCGCTGCAACCCCACTGGCAAACGCTGGGTCAGCACGCCGAATGCTGGCGCGCAGCACAGGCCGTTCAGCCAGACCTCGCCACGGCGCTGGTGCAGTTTTATCGAAATTGGATATGATACGCGGCCCTGATTTTTATAAATCCCCCAGATTCGGATACTGCGTAATGAAAACTGGTAAAGAACTGAAACCCGGCACCGTCCTGCGGATCGACAACGACCCGTGGCTCGTGCAGAAAGCCGAGTTCACCAAGTCGGGTCGCAACAGCGCGATCATGAAGACCAAAATGAAGAACCTGCTGACTGGCTACAAGACCGAAGTGGTCTACTTCGCCGACGACAAGCTGGATGACGTGATCCTCGATCGCAAGGAAGCCACGCTGTCGTTCATCAGCGGTGACTCGTACACCTTCATGGACACCACCGACTACACCATGTACGAGCTGAACGCCGAGGATATCGAAGCCGTTCTGCCGTTCATCGAAGAAGGCATGGAAGACGTCTGCGAAGCCGTGTTCTTCGAAGACCGTCTGGTGTCGGTCGAGCTGCCGACCACCATCGTGCGTCGTGTCGACTACACCGAAGGCTCTGCCCGTGGCGACACCTCTGGCAAGGTGATGAAGCCCGCTCGCCTGGCCAACGGCACCGAGCTGTCGGTCGCTGACTTCATCGAGATCGACGAACTGATCGAAATCGATACCCGCGACGGTACCTACAAAGGCCGCGCGAAGAAGTAATACAGCTTGCGTAGCACCCAAACCCGGCTTCGACCGTAATACTGTTCATTTAAGCTGAATTGATTCATTTGGGGCTGCTTCGCAGCCCATCGCGGCTGAAGCCGCTCCTACAAGTTATGTATATCCTGTGGGAGCGGCTTCAGCCGCGATGGGCCGCGAGGCGACTCCAGTCGCTAATTGAACCGCATTGTGGCTTCGGCCGGGTTTTTCGTGGGCGTCGTTCAGAGTTTCTTCTGCAGGCTGGCGCGGATTTCCACGAGCTCGGCCTGCAAGGCCTGCAAGCGCTCGGCCGTCCGTCCACTGGCTGCAGTAATCGACTGCGGCATGCATTGCGCCTCGGTGCGCAGCATCTGGCCTTTGTCGGTCAACTGCACGATCACCACGCGCTCATCATCGCGGCTGCGGGTGCGCTTGAGCAGCCCTTCGCTTTCCAGGCGCTTGAGCAGGGGCGTCAGTGAGCCGGGGTCGGTGAGCAGCCGGTGGCTGATCTCGCCAACGGTCAACCCGTCCTGTTCCCATAGCACGAGCATCGCCAGGTACTGCGGGTAGGTCAGCCCCAGTTTCTGCAGCAGGGGCTTGTAGACCTTGGTCATCATCAGCGAGGTGGAGTGCAGGGCGAAGCAGACCTGATTGTCCAATAGCAACTCATCTCGGGGGGCTTTGGTGTTGGCGTTCATGCAAGTCCTTGAAAGCGAGATGGAGAAATGGGGCAGCGAGCAGTCATCCGCTGGTTACCAGTGCAGCTCATGACGCGAGACCAACTGTTAGCGCGGCAGCGGAATGAATCGGCCTATGAAATATCGAGCCGTGGGAGGGTGCGAAGGTTCGTTTCAAATTTACGACTGGTTGGATAAACATGCTGATCCGGCCTGTTCAACGACTTTCCGGCCCGATCACGCCTGCTTGACGATCCATTAGAGTGTTGCGAAAGGTTTCTCAAAGAGCCATGGCTGTTAGCATGGCCGCCTGAGAAACGGGGTGGATGAGGCGGATGTTCGAAGTGGCGATGTATCTGGTACTGGGCGCGGCGCTCGGTACCGTGGGGGGCTTGTTCGGGATTGGTGGCGGCTTGATCGCCATTCCGGCATTGGGCGTGCTGTTCGGGCTCGACCAGCAGATGGCGCAGGGTACGGCGCTGGTCATGGTGGTGCCGAACGTGCTGCTGGCACTGTGGCGCTATCACCAGCGCAACCGGATCGAGTTGCGCCATGCGTTACCGCTTGCGCTGTGCAGCTTCCTGTTCGCCTGGCTCGGTTCGATCTGGGCGGTGGGCATCGACGCGCACGCCATGCGCCTGGGCTTCGTCGGTTTTCTGCTGGTGCTGATGGTCTGGAACGCGATACGCCTGTTCCTGCCGGTGGCTAAACCCAGCGCCGAGTTGCGCTACGGCTGGCCTTGGCTGGGGGTGTTAGGCAGCTTCGCCGGGGCGATGGGTGGCTTGTTCGGGGTGGGCGGGGCGGTGGTGGCCACGCCGATCCTGACCAGCGTGTTCGGTACAACGCAAGTGGTAGCGCAGGGGTTGTCGCTGTCGCTGGCGGCGCCCAGTACCTTTGTGACCCTGGTGACCTACGCATTGCATGACAGCGTTGCCTGGACTGTGGCCCTGCCCATGGCCGCGGGCGGTCTGCTCAGCATCAGCTGGGGCGTGAAGCTGGCTCACGCCTTGCCCGAGAACGTACTGCGCGGGATGTTCTGCGGGTTCCTGCTGGTGTGCGCGGTGCTGCTGGTGCTGGAGGTCTGAAGGGCGCCTGTACTGCTGTTCAGCTGAGGCAACGCCGCTTCGCCCTACAGAGCAAGCGGCGTTTTCTGTTGGTTGAAAATCCCTGCGCGGGTCGAGTTGCGCCGTGCCCGTCATGCGCTGTGCTGAAGCAGCAGGAAACGCTGCCCTGGCCCGGTATCACTTACCGACCCAGCGCTCAGCGCCGAACGTCTTTCAACGTCTGCGCAATCAGAAACGCCAGCTCCAGCGACTGATCGGCGTTGAGCCGCGGGTCGCAGTGGGTGTGGTAGCGGTCAGACAACGCATCCTCGGTGACCGGCCGCGCACCACCGATGCATTCGGTGACGTTCTGCCCGGTCATCTCGATGTGAATGCCGCCGGCATAACTGCCCTCGGCCTGGTGCACCTGGAAGAACTGCTTCACCTCATCGAGGATCTGCGCGAAGTCGCGGGTCTTGTAGCCGGTGCTGGCCTTGATGGTGTTGCCATGCATCGGGTCGCAGCTCCACAGCACCTTGCGCCCTTCGCCCTCGACCTTGCGGATCAGCCCTGGCAAGTGGTCGCCCACCTTGCCGGCGCCCATGCGCGCAATCAGGTTGAGACGGCCCGGGTCATTGCTGGGGTTGAGGATGTCGATCAGGCGGATCAGGTCGTCGGGGTTCATGCTCGGGCCGACTTTCACCCCGATCGGGTTGTGCACGCCGCGCAGGAATTCCACGTGGGCGCCATCGAGCTGACGGGTGCGGTCGCCGATCCACAGCATGTGTGCCGAGCAGTCATAGTGATCGCCGGTCAGGCTGTCCTGGCGCACGAACGCTTGTTCGTAGTTCAGCAGCAGCGCCTCATGGGCGGTGAAGAAGCTGGTTTCGCGCAGCTGCGGTGCGCTGTCCAGGCCGCACGCACGCATGAAGGCGAGGGTTTCGTCGATGCGGTCGGCAAGCTGATGGTACTTGGTCGCTACAGGTGCGTTGGCGATGAAGTCCAGGTTCCACTTGTGGACCTGGTGCAGGTCGGCGAAGCCCCCTTGAGCAAAGGCGCGCAGCAGGTTGAGGCTTGCCGTGGACTGGTTGTAGGCCTGCAGCAGGCGCTCAGGGTCAGGCACGCGGCTGGCCGGGTCGAAACCGATGCCGTTGACGATGTCGCCGCGGTAGGCGGGCAGGGTGACCTGACCGATGGTTTCATCGTTGGTCGAGCGCGGCTTGGCGAACTGGCCTGCCATGCGACCGACCTTCACCACCGGGCAGCCGGCGGCGAAGGTCATGACGATTGCCATCTGCAGCAGCACCTTGAAGGTGTCGCGGATCTTGCTGGCGCTGAACTCGGCGAAGCTCTCGGCGCAATCGCCCCCCTGCAGCAAAAAGGCCCGACCCTCGGTGACCTCGGCGAACTGGCGGCGCAACTCGCGTGCTTCGCCCGCGAACACCAGGGGCGGGTAGCTGGCCAGGCGCTGCTCGACCTTGGCCAGGTGCGCGGCGTCGGGGTAGGTGGGTTGCTGCTGGATCGGCAGGGCGCGCCAGCTTTCGGGGCTCCAGGGTTGGGTCATCACGGGCTCTATCAAGGTCAGGGGAGGGCTGGCGGTCATCCTATCAGGTGGGCGCGCGCTTGTTGCAGTGCCGGCATTCACGGAGAATCGCGGTTTTGCCCGGACGAGCAGGAGCTGGCATGACTACCGAGCGTAATGAGCGGCTACTGGCCCGGGTTGAAGATGCCTACGGCGTCATCAGCGTCTATGAAGTGGACGAGTACCGTTTTCTCGAGTTCGGCGATGCCATCGAACAGAGCTGCACCTTCACCGCCGATCCAAGCTGGCTGGAGTACGACTACACCCGCGCCATGCTGGTCGGCGCGCTCTGCCACCCCGCGCCCGACAGCGCGCTGTTCCTCGGGCTGGGTGCCGGCACGCTGACCCAGGCCTGTCTGAAGTTCCTGCCGCTGGAAGACGTCGAAGCCATCGAGCTGCGCCAGGATGTCCCGCGCCTGGCCATGGAGCACCTGGGCCTGGAAGACGACCCACGTCTTTATGTGCGCATCGGTGATGCGCTCGAGCTGCTGCCAAGCGCCGAGAAGACAGACGTGCTGTTCGTCGATCTGTACACCGACACGGGGCCTGGGGTGGGCCATCTGGCCTGGCGCTTTCTCGAAGACTGCCAGCGCCAGCTCAACCCCGGTGGCTGGCTGGTGATCAACCAGTGGGCCACCGACGATGGCAAGCCGCTCGGTGCGGCTTTGCTGCGCGGCCTGTATCACCGGCATTACTGGGAGCTGCCGGTGAGCGAGGGTAACGTCATCCTGCTGGTGCCGGCTGACCTGGACCAGCACCTGGATGTCGACGGCCTCAAGGCCCGCGCCGACGCGCTGGCGCCGCGGTTGGGCTATAGCCTGGAGCGCTTGATCCAGGCGATTCGGCCGGCAAGTTGAGGGCTCGGGTTGGGGGCGGTCGTTGCCGGAGCATGCCATCCAGGCGGGCGTATGCGATCTGCAGGAGCGGCCGGTCCGGCGTTCCGGTTAGTCGCGATGGCCGGCGCAGCCGGCAGGATCCAGGCGGCGCTTAGCCCAACCGATTCAGCTGGCGTCGCTGCTGAGGCTGGACTGAGCGTTCATGGTGAAAATTTTCCTCACTGTGATTGCCTGTTTCGGGTATAGTACGCGCCGGTCTTTTAGCGGGCCGCAAATCAGGTGGTGCAAATCCCCCGAGTGCAGCTTCGGTTGTACGTCCGCTAGGTGGACCCTCTCACACGTTCCTTTTTCAATCGTTTTCGCAAATCCCCGCCGCCAGAGCTGCCTGGGTGACCTTCCGGTCTTTCAAGGCATGTGCAGCTTTGGAGCATGGGTCTTTGCGGATGCACTCTAGAGGCAGACCCATGACCCAGGAAACCGGCGGATTCGCCGCTCTCGAACTTCACCCGAACATCGTTGCTGCTGTTGTCGCGACCGGCTATGAAGAGCCGTCCGCTATTCAGCAGCAGTCGATTCCGATCATCCTTGCCGGTCACGACATGATCGGCCAGGCGCAGACGGGCACCGGTAAAACCGCTGCTTTCGCACTGCCGGTCCTCAATCGCATCGATGTGAGCAAGCGCGAACCGCAAGCCCTGATCCTTGCGCCAACCCGCGAGTTGGCGCTGCAAGTCGCCACGGCCTTCGAAACCTACGCCAAGCAGATGCCTGGCGTTAACGTGGTAGCTGTTTATGGTGGCGCCCCGATGGGCCCGCAGCTGAAGGCCATTCGCAATGGCGCACAAATCGTCGTCGCCACGCCAGGTCGTCTGTGCGACCACCTGCGCCGCGACGAAAAAGTCCTGTCCACCGTGAAGTTCCTGGTGCTGGACGAAGCCGACGAGATGCTCAAGCTCGGCTTCATGGATGACCTGGAAGTCATCTTCGACGCCATTCCCGAAACCCGCCAGACCGTCCTGTTCTCGGCCACGCTGCCGTCGTCGATCCGCTCGATCGCCGAACGTCACCTGCGTGATCCGAAACACGTCAAGATCCAGACCAAGACCCAGACCGTCACCGCCATCGACCAGGCTCACCTGATGGTGCATGCCGACCAGAAGATCGCGGCTGTGCTGCGTCTGCTGGAAGTCGAAGAGTTCGACGCGCTGATCGCTTTCGTGCGCACCAAGCAAGCCACCCTCGACCTGGCCTCGGCCCTGGAAGCCAAAGGCTACAAGGCCGCCGCGCTGAACGGTGACATTGCCCAGAACCAGCGTGAGCGCGTGATCGAATCGCTCAAGGATGGTCGCCTCGACATCGTCGTTGCAACTGACGTCGCTGCCCGTGGCCTGGACGTACCGCGCATCACCCACGTGTTCAACGTCGACATGCCGTACGACCCTGAGTCCTACGTGCACCGTATCGGTCGTACTGGCCGTGCCGGTCGCGAAGGTCGCGCACTGCTGCTGGTCACTCCGCGTGAGCGCCGCATGCTGCAGCTGATCGAGCGCGTCACCGGGCAGAAGGTCGCCGAGGCACGCCTCCCAGGTGCTCAAGCAGTACTCGACGCGCGCATCAAGAAATTGACCGCGAGCCTGGCACCGCTGGTTGCCGAAGCAGAAGCCAGCCATGGCGAACTGCTCGACCGCCTGACCGCTGACCTGGGTTGCACCCCGCGTGCTCTGGCGTCGGCCCTGCTGCGCAAAGCGACCAACGGCCAGGCGCTGAGCCTGGAATCGGTAGAGCGCGAACAGCCTCTGGTGCCGACCGGCGGTGCTCCGCGTGAGCGCTCCGAGCGTAGCGGTGAGCGTTCCGAGCGCAGCGGTGCAGACCGTGAGCGTCGCGCGCCCATGCCTCTGGGCGAAGGCCGCGTGCGCTGCCGTACCGCGCTGGGTGCCCGCGATGGCATCGCGGCCAAGAACCTGTTGGGCGCCATCCTCAATGAAGGCGGCCTGGCCCGTGATGCGATCGGTCGTATTCAGGTGCGCGACAGCTTCAGTCTGGTCGAGCTGCCGGAAGAGGGCCTGGAGCGTCTGCTGACCAAGCTCAAGGACACCCGCGTGGCCGGCAAGCAGCTGAAGCTGCGTCGCTACCGCGAAGATTGATCCTGGCGTTGTTGTAGAAAATCCCCGGCCCGGTGCCGGGGATTTTTTTTGCGTGTCGTTAAGGAAGGCGCTTTGCCCGCGTGCATGGCAGGCATGTGTCTGGGGTAAGCTTTCCCGCTCACTCTTCAACAGGACACAACCATGGAGCCGGCGTTCTGGCATCAACGGTGGGCAGCGCAACAGATCGGTTTTCATCAGGCACAGGTCAATCCCTATTTGCGCAAAGCCTGGCCTGAACTGGGCCTGGCGGCGGGCAGCCAGGTACTGGTGCCATTGTGCGGCAAGAGCCTCGACCTGCTCTGGCTGGCCGAGCAGGGGCATCGGGTACTGGGCGTCGAACTGTCGCGCGAGGCGGTGGCGGCGTTTTTCGAGGCCCATCGGCTGACGCCCGTGGTCGAGCAGCGCGGTGCGTTCGACCTGTGGCGGGCAGAAGCGATCGAGCTCTGGTGTGGCGATTTCTTCGCCCTGACGCAGAGCGATCTGCACGGGTGCGTGGGTTTCTATGACCGCGCCGCCCTGATCGCCTTGCCGCCGCCGATGCGACAGGCCTACTTCTCGCTCCTGAGCCGTGTGCTGCCCGCGCCTGTCCAGGGCCTGCTGGTGACGCTGGAGTATGATCAGGCGCTGATCGACGGGCCGCCGTTCAGCGTGCAGGAGGCTGAGGTGCGCCAGGGGTTCGCCGGCTGGCAGGTGGCTGAACTCGAGCAGCACGAGATCGCACAGGACAGCCCGCGCTTCGTGGCTGCCGGCGTCCGGACCCTGCTTGAGCGGGTGTATCGGCTCACGCGCTGAGGGCCATCAGCGAGGCACAAAAAAGGGCGACCGCAGTCGCCCTCTGTATTGCTGCCAGTTTCAGCCGCGCTGACGCAGCGCATCGATGCGCTCTTCAAGCGGCGGGTGGCTCATCAGCAGGCCAGCCAGGCCCTGCTTGAGGCCGCCATTGATACCGAATGCCTTGAGCGTGTCGGGCATGTGCACCGGCATGCCTTGCTCCGAACGCAGGCGCTGCAGGGCATTGATCATCGCCCCGGTGCCGGCCAGGCGTGCGCCGGCTTCATCGGCGCGGTATTCCCGACGACGCGAGAACCACATCACGATCATGCTGGCCAGAATGCCCAGCACCAGCTCGGCCACGATGGTCGCCACGTAGTAGGCGATGCCGCGGCCTTCTTCGTTCTTGAAGATCACCTTGTCGACGAAGTTGCCGATGATGCGCGCGAAGAACATCACGAAGGTGTTCACCACACCCTGCACCAGCGCCAGGGTCACCATGTCGCCATTGGCCACGTGGCCGATTTCGTGGGCCAGCACGGCCCGTACTTCATCGGGCGAGAAACGTTCCAGCAGGCCCTGCGACACCGCCACCAGCGCGTCGTTGCGGTTCCAGCCGGTGGCAAAGGCGTTGGCCTCGTAGGCAGGGAAGATGCCGACCTCGGGCATCTTGATCCCGGCATCGCGTGCCAGCTCCTCGACGGTTTGCAGCAGCCACTGCTCATGACGGGTGCGCGGCTGGGTGATGATCTGGGTGCCCGTGCTCATCTTCGCCATCCACTTGGAAATGAACAGCGAGACGAGGGAGCCGGCGAAACCGAACACGGCGCAGAAGACCAGCAGGCTACCCAGGTCGAGGTCGACCCCGTTGGCGGCCATGAACCCGTTGAAGCCGAACAGGCTCAGGGTAATGCTTGCAACCAGCACCACCGCGAGGTTGGTGGCTACAAACAACAAGATGCGCATCATGGTTGTCACGTTCTCCTGACGGGTGAAAGAGGTGCGTACTGCGGGGGTATATAAGGGGGAGAGCGGTCGGATTCAACCGGCCGACTATTTCAAACTGTGTAGGCGAAGTATGACAGAGGCGTCTGAAACACCTGTGCGATAGAGCGTTGCAGGATGTAAGAGACTTCTGAAGCCTGGTGACGAGCAACGAGGGCAAGCGGCAGGCGGCCGCATGAGGCTCAGCTCATGGGCTGCCTGTGGCGTGTTCTACTGCGAATAGCCTTTGAGGAAATTGCCGATGCGCCCGATGGCCTGCTCCAGGTCATCCACCCGTGGCAGCGTCACCACGCGGAAGTGATCAGGCCACGGCCAGTTGAAGGCGGTGCCCTGAACGATCAGCAGTTTTTCCGACAGCAGCAGGTCGAGGGCAAAGCGCTCATCGTTGACGATCGGGCAGACTTTCGGATCGATGCGCGGGAAGGCATACAGTGCGCCCATCGGCTTGACGCAGCTGACCCCAGGAATGTCGTTGAGCAGTTCGTAGGCGCGGTTGCGTTGCTCGAGCAGACGGCCCGGCGGCAGGATCAGGTCATTGATGCTTTGATAGCCGCCCAGCGCGGTCTGGATCGCGTGCTGGGCCGGCACGTTGGCACACAGGCGCATGTTCGCCAGCATGTCGATGCCTTCGATGTAGCTCTGCGCGTTGTGCTTGGGCCCGGAGATGATCAGCCAGCCCGAGCGGAACCCTGCGATGCGATACGACTTCGACAAACCGTTGAAGGTCAGGCACAGCAGGTCGGGTGCGAGTGCTGCGGTGCTGATGTGCACGGCCTCGTCGTAGAGGATCTTGTCGTAGATTTCATCGGAGAACACCACCAGGTTGTGCTGGCGGGCCAGCTCCAGCATGCCCAGCAACAGCTCGCGCGAATACACTGCGCCCGTGGGGTTGTTCGGGTTGATGATCACCAGTGCCTTGGTGTTGGAGGTGATCTTGGAGCGGATGTCGTCCAGGTCAGGGAACCAATCGGCCTGCTCGTCGCACAAATAGTGCACGGGATTGCCCCCTGCGAGACTGACCGCAGCAGTCCACAGCGGATAATCCGGTGCCGGGATCAGCACTTCGTCGCCGTTGTTCAGCAGCGCTTGCATGGACATGACGATCAGCTCGGACACGCCGTTGCCCAGGTAGATGTCTTCGATGCCAACGCCTTCGATCTGCTTCTGCTGGCAATACTGCATGACCGCCTTGCGTGCGCTGAACAGGCCCTTGGAGTCGCTGTAGCCCTGCGCAGTCGGCAAGTTGCGGATGACGTCCTGGAGGATCTCGTCCGGCGCCTCGAAACCAAAGGGCGCCGGGTTGCCGATGTTCAGCTTGAGGATGCGATGGCCTTCCTCTTCCAGGCGCTTGGCGTGCTTGAGCACAGGGCCACGAATGTCATAGCAGACATTGGCGAGCTTGTTCGATTTGCTGAACTGCATGGTGTGATCCCGGTTGAGAAGTCGCTGCGCCCGGCGCGGTGAAAGATTGGAGAGAGGCAGGGCGCATGCCAGACTGGCTGGCCAGATAAGCCCACTAATATACGTGTCACCGGCGCTATAAATAAAGACAGCGCACGGTGAAATTCAGCCTGCCGAGGTTCCTATGCAAAAGATTGATAAAACCCTGGAAGAGTGGAAACAGATGCTCGATCCGGCCCATTACCAGGTGTGTCGACTCAAGGGCACCGAGCGGCCGTTCACCGGCAAGTACAACGACGAGAAGCGCGACGGCATCTACCGCTGCATCTGCTGCGATCTGGAGGTGTTCGACTCGGCCGCCAAGTTCGACTCCGGCTGTGGCTGGCCCAGCTTCTACCAGCCCATCAACGACGCCGCGATGATCGAGATTCGCGACACCAGCCACGGCATGATCCGTACCGAGGTCACCTGCGCGCGCTGTGATGCGCACCTGGGCCACGTGTTTCCCGATGGCCCGGCGCCGACCGGCCTGCGCTACTGCATCAACTCGGTGTGCCTCGATTTCACGCCGCGCGACTGAACGGAGCCGATCATGGCCGACGCACTTCTCGACATCTCCTGCCTGACCCTGACCGGCGAGCATAAACGCCTGGGTGATTTCCCAGGCAAAGCCCTGCTGGTGGTCAATACCGCCAGCCAGTGCGGCTTTACCCCGCAGTACGCCGGCCTTGAGCAGCTCTGGCAGCAATACCGTGACCGCGGGCTGGTGGTGCTGGGCTTTCCCTGCAACCAGTTCGGCCATCAGGAGCCGGGCGATACCTTGGCCATCTCGCAGTTCTGCGAGCGCAACTTCGGGGTGAGCTTCCCGTTGTTTCGCAAGGTCGATGTCAATGGCGAGCTCGCCCACCCGCTGTTTCGCGAGCTGAAACAGCGCGCGCCGGGTCTGATGGGCACCGAGCGGATCAAGTGGAACTTCACCAAGTTCCTGGTCGATACGGCCAGTGGTCAGGTCACGCGCTACGCGCCGACGACCAAGCCCAAGGCACTGGAAGCCGACATCGACCGCCTGGTCAGTCGCTGAGCGGGAGCCAGCGCTCGATCAGCGCCTGCAGTTGCTCACGGCGAAAGGGTTTTGCCAGGTAGTCGTCCATGCCCGCTGCGCGGCAGCGCTCGCGCTCCTCGGGCATGGCGTTGGCCGTCAGGGCCACCACCGCAAGCCCTGGCCAGCAAGCCCGCTGGCGAATCAGGCGAGTGGCCTCGTAACCGTCCATGACCGGCATGTTGCAGTCCATCAGCACCACGTCGAACGGTTGCGTCTCCAGCCGTTCCAGGGCTTCGGCACCATTGCCCGCTACCTGTACCCGATAGCCGAGCTTGGCCAGCATGCCTCTGGCCACCAGTTGGTTCACCGGGTTGTCTTCGACCAGCAGAATACGCGCCCCTTGGGCCTGCGAGGGGCCTGTCAGCGGGTCGGCGACGGCGCTCGGCAAGGCCCCTTGCAGCGCCCGGCGCAACGTTTCATGCAAGGTGCCGCGTGCCAGCGGCCGGCCCAGCTGGTGAAGCGGTGCCAGCTGCTGGGCCTGCTCGACCGACAGAAAGCGGCCGTAGGCACTGATCAGCAGAATTGGCGTCGACAGCGCCGGGCGCAGTTGCTCCAGCGCTTCGAGGTCGTCGGTGATCAGTAGATCCATGGCTTCGTTGTCGAGGCTTCGCGGGGTGTCATGGCGCTGGTAATGCAGCCCCCAGCTTGGCAGCTGCGTCTGCAGCAGCTCGCTCAGCCCGCTGCCTGCGCGGCTCAGGGCATGTACCCGGCCGCACAGCGGTGGCCACTCGATCGTGCGGCTGTTGCCCAGCAGCGGCAGGTCGGCGGTGAAGGTGCTGCCAAAGCCGACCTGTGACTGCACGCGCAAGTGCCCGCGCATGGCACTGCACAGGTTTTGCGCCAGGGCCAGGCCCAGACCGGTGCCGCCGTATTGCCGCGTGATGCCGGCGCCCGCCTGGATGAACGGCTGAAAGATGCGCGCCTGGGCGTCGTCGGGGATGCCGATGCCGGTGTCGCGTACCTGCACCTGCACGCCACCGACGATCGGCACCAAGCGTACATCGACACGTCCAAAGCGGGTGAACTTGAGCGCGTTGGACAGCAGATTGCTGAGCACCTGGCGTACCCGGGTCGGGTCGCCGAGCACGGTGGCCGGCATCTCGGGCGCGATCAGGCACGTGAGTTCGACGCTGGCTGCAGCGTTCTGCGACAGCAGGCTGGCGGTGTCTTCGACCATGGTCGCCACATCGAAGCCGATGCGTTCGAGCTGCAGCTGCCCGGCATCGAACTTGGACAGGTCGAGAATATCGTTGAGCAGCCCCACCAGCACCTTGCCTGAGTCGTGCGCAATCGACAGCTGCTGGTGTTGCTCAGGGTTGAGTGCGCTGTCGAGGGTCAGGCCGATCATGCCCAGCAGGCCATTGAGCGGGGTGCGGATCTCATGGCTCATGTTGGCCAGAAACGCTGCGCGCGCCTGGGCCATGTCCAGCGCGCGGCCACGTGCTTCTTCGAGCTCATGGTTGGTGTGGCTGAGGCGATCGTGGCTGGCCTTGAGCGCCTTGGTGCGCGCTGAAACGATGTCTTCGAGTTCGTTCAGGTACTGGGTCAGGCGGTTTTCGGCGTTACGGCGCTGCTCGATCTCGGTGGCCATGCTGACGAACTGCAGATTGGCGACTTTCACCAGCACGCCGATCTCGTCGCGCTCATGGCCGGCGGGGCAGTTCAGGCGGGTCTGGCGCCCGCTGCTCAGGGCGCTGATGACCGTGACCAGCGGCTTGGTCAGCATCAGGTAGAACAGTGCCAGGAGCAGGCCGGTGAGTATCAGGCTGCGGGTGAAGCCGGTGAGCAGGGTCAGCCCGGCGCGGTCGAGAAAGCGGTTGCTGAAGGCGTAGGTGTCGACGTCCAGGTACAGCACGCCGAGGTATTCATCGGGCATTTGAGCGAGGAACAGGCGGTCCTGGAACTGGCGCTGCTCGCCGAACAGGAAGTCCGACAAGGCGCGGAACCGGCGCTCTTCCCTGGGTCGCTGACTGTCGGCGAGCACGGTGTCATTGTTGTCGATCAGCCGCGCGCGAATGATGGCAGGTGAGCGCAGCAGCCCGCCGGTGAGTTCCTCGCCCAGTTCCGCGTCAATGTTGTAGGCGATGCGTGAAGCGGTGTCGTGGCTGATTTGCAGCACGGTTTGCAGTTCGCGGTTGATGGACGCGTCTTCGCTGGCATAATCGATGCCGATCTGCACAACGCTGAGCAAGGTTCCCAGCATGAACCCCACCAGCACGGTGAGCTTGGCCTGTTTATACGACAGGCGATTGGTGAACTTGATATCCATGGGCCCCGAGCCGGTGTACCTCCATTGCGCAGCGCTAGCATAGCCCAAGCGCAATGGCAGCTGTGTGCTGTGCGCGCCCGCCGCGTTGAGCTCACCCCATTTTCCCGTCAGGAGCCCTCATGGACGCTCGCATGAACGCTTTTCTCGACCGCGCCGAATCGGTGCTGGCGCGGCTCGACCCGCTACTGCCTGTCGTGCGCCCGCACGTCGACTGGACCACCACCCTGGCTGCGCGCTGGCAGCGCGACGGTCGCAGCGGCTACCTGCTGCCGCTCCAGGTGAGCCTGGACATGCGCCTGTCCGACCTGATCGGCGTCGACCGGCAGTGCGAGCAGCTGGGGCGCAACACCCGGCAATTCATCCACGGCCTGCCCGCCAACCACGCCTTGCTCTGGGGCTCGCGCGGCACCGGCAAGTCGTCGCTGGTGCGCGCGCTGCTGGCCGAGCACGCGGGTGCCGGATTGCGCCTGATCGAGATCGAGCGCGATCACCTGGCCGACTTGCCGCGTGTGGTCGAACAACTGCAAGCGCTGACGCAGCGCTTCATTCTGTTCTGCGACGACCTGTCGTTCGAAGCCGGGGAGGGCGATTACCGGGTACTCAAGAGCGTGCTCGACGGCTCGCTCGAGCAAGCGCCTGACAACGTGCTGCTGTACGCCACGTCCAATCGCCGCCACCTGGTGCCGGAAAAGGAAAGCGATAACGAAAACTGGCAGCGCGTAGACGGCGAGCTGCACCCCAGCGAGGCAGTTGAAGACAAGATCGCCCTGTCTGACCGCTTTGGCCTGTGGTTGTCGTTCTACCCCTTCACCCAGGAGCACTACCTCGATGTGGTCGAGCACTGGATCGGCCAACTGGCCGCCGCTGCCGGCCTGCAATGGCAGCGTGATGAAGCGCTGGATATCCTCGCCGTGCGCTGGGCCACTGGCCGCGGCAATCGTAATGGCCGTTGTGCCTACCAGTTCGCCCGTTACTGGGTCGGGCTGCAATTGTTGGAGCAAGACTGAATGATCGACCTCAATGCCAGAGGCCAAGGCCTCGACGGCTACGACCTGCTGGCCGCGCAAGTGCAGGCACTGTTCGCCGATGAGCGCGACTTCATCGCCAATGCGGCGCAGTTCTCGGCGTTCCTCTACCACCAGGTCGATGACCTGAACTGGGCCGGTTTCTACCTCAACCGCAACGAAGAGCTGGTGCTCGGGCCTTTTCAGGGCCAGGTGGCGTGCGTGCGGATTCCATTTGCCCGAGGCGTTTGCGGGGCTGCCGCGCGCACGCGCCAGACACAGCGCGTCGAAGACGTACATGCCTTTCCCGGGCACATCGCCTGCGATAGCGCCTCGAACAGTGAAGTAGTGATTCCGCTGATGAAGGAGGGCAGGTTGATCGGCGTGCTGGATCTGGACAGCCCGACGGTCGGGCGTTTCAGTGAGGCGGATCAGGCGGGGTTGGAGCGTTTGGCGGCGGTGTTTCTGTCGTTGACCGACTGTTGATTCCTGAAAGGCCGGCTGCGCTGGCCTGGTTCAGCCGCCACCGGCCAACCTGACCTGACGGAGTCGCAGCCATAGTGGCTGCGACCACATTGCAGCGGGCCGGCGCGCATCAGTCGTACATCGACTTCTTCTTCCAGGTCTCTTCCTCGTCGGTCCTGAGGCCTTCATTGAGTTCGTTGTCCGCGTCCTCGGTCGGCTCCATCTGGTCCAGCACCTGCGCGTCGGCGCGTGCCAGCAGTTTTTCCAGGTACAGCCGCTGTTCCTCATACTGCTTGGGCTCAGCCTGCTTCTTCAGGTACTGCACGCCACGCTCGAATGCCAGGCGTGCCTGACCAGGCTGCTGCTGTTGCAGCGCACGCTGGCCCAGATTGTTGAAGAACTCGATGTGCAACAACACCAGGATGTGGTGGACTTCCTTTATCCAGTGCTTGCTTTCGACGTTCTGCAAAAAGCCCTCGGCAGTGGCGCGCACCACCTGGTTATGCAGGACTTCCAGCAGAAAGCGCACATCCTTGGCCTTGGCTTCAGTCAGGATCGGCGCCGGTGGATTATTGACCGGGATGTCCTCGCCCTTGGCGATCAAGGCTTCCAGCTCGGCGATCCGCGCCTGGTAACGCGGGTTCTTGCGCTCGACCCCCAGCAGGCGCTGATTGAGGTTGAGCTCCAGACGCGTCATCAACAGTTTGAGCGGCGCATTGATCAACTGGCTGGGAAAGGTCTCGTTGAGCGTTTCACAGCGTTTGAGTCGCTCGCTGAGCTCCAGCTTGTTGCGTGCGCGTTCGACCTTGTTGTTCTCCACGGCATTGTTTAGGTAGCCGATCACGATCAGCAGCGTGATCCCGGCCACGACGAGCAGGGTGATCAGAAGTGGAGTCACCGTTGTTGCCTCTATATAGGAAGGTCTACCCGCGGAGTCTAGAGGCTCCGAAGGCAGTGGAACAGTGCAGACGGATCGGCAGGCTGACGCGTACTGGCACAGTGGCATGAGCTTGCCGAGGTGGTGCCATAAAAGCAACGCCAAGGCTGCGAGCGGAGGTTCAGCGTGTCGGTGAACGACCCGAAGTCATTGATTTAAATAAATTTCTACAAAGGTATTGACGGGATACCGCTCGCTCCCTAGAATGCGCGCCACTTGCAGCGTAAAGCACACAGCCAGCCGTTGCAGGAAGTGAAAGCCAGCATTCAAATGCTAGCAGCGTGTCCCCTTCGTCTAGTGGCCTAGGACACCGCCCTTTCACGGCGGT
The DNA here is from genome assembly GCF_032058845.1 of Pseudomonas sp. Classification (GTDB taxonomy): domain Bacteria; phylum Pseudomonadota; class Gammaproteobacteria; order Pseudomonadales; family Pseudomonadaceae; genus Aquipseudomonas. The sequence goes on from NZ_DAMCCR010000082.1 coordinate 18,939, forward strand.
AACAGGGGTTCGAGTCCCCTAGGGGACGCCATTGCGGGAATAGCTCAGTTGGTAGAGCACGACCTTGCCAAGGTCGGGGTCGCGAGTTCGAGTCTCGTTTCCCGCTCCAGTTTCTCCGGCAGCGCTCTAAGGGCGAGGCAGGAAAAGAAAATCCAGGTCGAATCGTGAGGTTCAGGTTTGGTGCGCTGAAAGTCTTGTACTGACAGTGTTGTGTGTCCCCTTCGTCTAGTGGCCTAGGACACCGCCCTTTCACGGCGGTAACAGGGGT
>NZ_DAMCCR010000083.1:0-19123 GCF_032058845.1 Pseudomonas sp.
CCACGCCCCCAGGCGGCTGAGCAGATCCCGGCCCTGGCCGAAGGCGGCGGCCGGCGGTGCATCGAGCCACCGCAACTCGCCAGGCTGTACGCCCCAGCGGGCCAGTTGCAGGGCCAGCCCGGACAGGTCGGCCTGCTGGATTTCCGGCGCGGCGTAGGCGCTTAGTTGCTCGTGCTGCGCCTCGGACCACAACCGGTAGCACACCCCCGGGGCCATGCGTCCGGCCCGGCCGGCACGCTGGGTGGCGCTGGCCTTGGCGATGCGCTGAGTGGCCAGGCGGGTCATGCCGCTACGCGGGTCGAACACCGGTACACGCTCGAGGCCCGCATCGATCACCACGCGCACCCCTTCGATGGTGACGCTGGTTTCGGCGATGTTGGTCGCCAGGACCACTTTGCGCAGGCCCTTGGGCGCGGGTTCGATGGCGGCGCGCTGGGCGTTCAGGTCGAGCTCGCCGTGCAGCGGGCACAGCAGGATGTCACTGCGCTCGCCCAGCGCCTCGGCCAGGCCCTGGTGCACGCGGCGGATCTCGGCCTGGCCGGGCAGGAACACCAGCACGCTGCCAGGTTGTTTGGCCAGGGCCTGGAGGCAGGTGGTCACGGTGCGCTGATCGATGAACTCACCGCTCTGGTAGGGCGCCCCCCACACCGTCTGTACCGGGAACATGCGCCCCTCGCTGGTCACCACCGGGGCCTCATCGAGCAACCGTGAGAGGCGCTCGCCTTCCAGGGTGGCCGACATCAGCAGGACCTTGAGCGGCGGGTCATCGCGCAGCATTTCCCGGCCATTGAGGGTCAGGGCCAGGGCCAGGTCAGCGTCCAGGTTGCGCAGGTGGAACTCGTCGAAGATCACCAGGCCCACACCCTCCAGCGAGGGATCATCCTGCAGGCGGCGGGCGAGGATGCCCTCGGTGACGACCTCGATGCGCGTAGCCGGGCCGACCTTGCTCTCCAGGCGGATGCGGTAGCCGACCGTCTCGCCGACACGCTCGCCCAATTCACTGGCCAGCCGTTCGGCGGCAGCACGGGCGGCCAGCCGGCGCGGTTCGAGCATGAGGATGCTCTGCCCGGCCAGCCAGCTTTCCTGCAGCAGGGCCAGCGGCACGCGGGTGGTCTTGCCGGCACCGGGGGGCGCTTCGAGCACCACCTCATGGCGCTGGTGCAACGCCTTGCGCAGGGCGGGCAGAACGGCATCGATGGGCAGAGAAATCATGGTGGTCCTCGGGCGGGCCAGCGAGTATAACGGCGAACCCGTTCCATGGCTGGTGGCAGTCGCCCTGAGGAGCGTCGCTGGGCATGCGGCACGAAGCAGGCTCGCTTCGCCCGACGTTGTCTGTTCAGGCTAGAGGTGTGGCAGTTTTTGGCGTTACATGGCCCATCACCAGTGACCGCCCATGGTCAGACTCGCAACGTCGCTGAGTGGAAGCGGTCAAACAGGCCTGATCCTGGTCACACGTTTCACGGGTGTGTCGTGCGGCAGCGCCTTAGGTGGCGCTGCCAGCCTTCGCATGCACCAGACCCCCGAGCGCTGCCCTTATAGTGTTTGTCTTTCATTCGGAGATTCACATGCGTATCCCTTCTCGCGTCATCGGCGGCGCGCTCGTCGCTGTCCTGCTGACCCAGCTGACCGCCTGCGGCACGCTGTTCTACCCCGATCGCCGCGGCCAGATCGACGGCAAGATCGACCCGGGCATTCTCGCCCTGGATATCGTCGGCCTGGTGTTCTACGTGATCCCTGGCCTGATCGCCCTGGGTGTCGACTTCGCCACCGGCGCGATCTACTACAGCGAGGGTGAGACGGCCCAGGTGGCGCCCGAAACGCTGCGCCCGGCCCTCAATGCCGATGGCACAGTCAACCGCGCCAAGTTGCAGGCGATTCTGCAAAGTGAACTGGGCCAGCGCCTGCCGCTGAACGATCCGCGCCTGATCGAGCACCGTGGCAGCGTCGAGCAGCTGGCGGCCTACGGCCTGGTGCCTGCGGCGTGAACGATCGCTGACGGCATGGCTGGGGGCGCGCCGATGCGTCGCCCTCAGACCAGCTCGATGCGCCGCAGCTCGCTTTTGAGGTACGCGTAATAGATCGGCCCGGCCACCACCCCCGGCAGGCCGAACGCGGCTTCGCACACCAGCATCGCCAGCAGCAATTCCCACGACTTGGCGCGAATCTGCCCACCGACGATCCTCGCATTGAGGAAGTACTCGACCTTGTGGATGACGATCAGGTAACCCAGCGCCGCCAGCGCCACCCAGATCGACAGCGACAGCCCGACGATGGTGATCAGCGTGTTGGAGATCAGGTTGCCGATCACCGGCAGCAGGCCGAGCAGGAAGGTCAGCACGATCAGCGTCTTGGTCAGCGGCAGGTGCACGCCGAACAGCGGCAGCACCACGGCCAGGAAGATACCGGTGAAGGCGGTGTTGAGCAGCGAGATCTTGATCTGCGCAAAAACGATGTTGCGAAACGCCTGGACCAGCAGGCTCAGACGCTCGAACAGCGCGGCCGCCAGAGGCTTGCGCCGGGAGATGTCGGGCAGGCGCTGCAAGGCCACGATGGCGCCGAGAATCATGCCGATCAGCAGCGTCACGAACATGTGCGCCATGCCTTTGCCCACCAGTTGCAGCTCGGCGAAATGCCCCTTGAGCCAATCGCCGATGGCCACCTTGAACTCGGCCGCGCTGGCGGGCAGGTAGCGATCGACGAAGGGCGGCAACTGGCTGCGCGCCTGGTCCACCAGGGCCATGAACTTGTCCAGCGAGGCACCGGGGTTTTCCGCTTCATGGAGCAGGAAGCTGAATGCGCCGGCAATCAGCAGCGACAAGGTGCACACCACCAACGTGCCCAGCAGCGCGACCGCCAGCCAGCGTGCGCGCTGCCCGGCAATCAACGGCTGCAGGCGCGGGGTCAGCATGTTCACCAGCTCGAAGACCAGCAGGCCGGCCAGCAGGCTGGGGAGGAGTTTCAACGGGAGCGCCAGTAACAACCCGGCAGCGACAATGATCCAACTGGCAATGGTGATCTGGCGGGGGGTGAAGGTCATACAGCCTCTACGGCAGACATCAGAAAAGATCCGCAGTCTGCCAGCCTTCCTCCTACAAACATAGTGATCACGCGCAGCCCGCAAGGTGCCTGCGCCGAGGCACATGGGGCCGCGAGAGCGTTCAGGATGTGTCGACCCTGTAGTGATGGCGCGGCGCACCAAGCCGGGTGATGCTGGCGACCCTCGCGCCCCGCCCGGCTGTGAACCTGTCACCCGCCAGGCGCAGCGCCCGCCACAGGCTTATTTCTTCTTCAGGCAACTGCTCATGTAAGCCTTGCGTTCGTCCCCCTTGAGCGCCTTGCCGCTGGCGTCGGCGTTACAGGTTTTCATCTTCTCCTGCTGGGTGGCGGGCTTGGCTTTCAAGCACTGGCTCATGAAGGTTTTACGCGCATCACCCTTGAGCGATTGCCCGGTGGCATCGGCATTGCACGACTTCATCTTTTGCTGTTGCGCGGTGGCGGCGAAGCCGGGGGCGCTGATGAGCAGGCCGAGCACCAGCGCTGGCACGGTAAGCATTTTCATGGCGGATCTCCTGAGCGCCGCGCCCGCTGCGCGGTGTGCGAATGAGTGTAGACAAGATTTGCAACACCTTACCCAGTCGCGCGCTATCGAACGGGCTTGACCAGATCGCCAGCATTCCGATCGAACTCCCAAAGCGCCGTGCGGTTCAAAGCAACACAGACCTCAGCACGGAGCGGTACCCATGTACAAACAGACTTTGGCACTCCTCCTGGTGGGCGCGTCCCTGGCCGCCTGCAGCAGCCACCCGGAAAACCCGGTGGACCACGTCACCTTCCGCAACGCCCCGCTGGTCAAGCAGGTCGAGGACGGCATGACCATGCAGAAGGTCATCGCCATTGGTGGTAGCCCGTCCAATGTGGTTGACCTGCCCAACGGCGGCACCTGCAATGATTACATCCTCAATCGGGACGGTAATCAGCAGCCCTATTACGTACGTTTTGATGCCACCGGGCATGTCGATGCCAAAGGCTTCAAGACCTGCAAACAACGCGAGGAAGAACGCCGCGCCACCCCCGGTGCGTAATGCTTCCCACAAGACCCAAGCCTAATCCTGATCTGTTCGGAGAAAATCATGAGCCACGCTGAATTGACCGACGTAAAAACCCTGCGTGAACGCGCCCGCCAGAACGTCGAAGACGGCCCGGTCACCCAGGACTACACCTCTGACCGTGAGCAAATCATCGAACTGCTGAACCACTCGCTGGCCACTGAGCTGGTGTGCGTACTGCGTTACAAGCGCCATTACTTCATGGCCAGCGGCATCAAGGGTGCCAATGCGGCCGAGGAGTTCCTGGAGCATGCGCAGCAGGAAAGCGAGCACGCTGACAAGCTGGCCGAGCGTATCGTCCAGCTGGGCGGCGAGCCGGACTTCAACCCGGACAACCTGAGCAAGAATTCGCACGCGCAGTACGTGGCGGGTAACAGCCTGAAGGAAATGGTCCTGGAAGACCTGGTGGCCGAGCGTATTGCCGTCGAGAGCTACCGCGAAATCATCAAGTTCATCGGTGACAAGGACCCTACCACTCGTCGCATCTTCGAAGACATCCTCGCCCAGGAAGAAGAGCACGCCGACGACATGGCGGACCTGCTGCAGGGGCTGTAAGCGGTGCGTTGATTCACGCGCTGAGTGAGAAAAGGGCCGCTGATGCGGCCCTTTTTGTTGGTCGGTGCGCAGCGGTCTTCCACGTGACGACTGCGTCGCCTATCGCGGCTGATCGCAGCGCCAGATCGGCCGCTTTGGCAGGTCCCGTATCAAGTTCGAGTCAGGCCGGCGTAGCCGGCCCAATGGCTGCAGTGATGCATTACCTGTCTTGTGGGAGCGACTTTAGTCGCGATGGACGGCGCAGCCGGCCCAATGGCTGCAGTTATGCATTACCTGTCTTGTGGGGGCGACTTTAGTTGCGATGGACGGCGTAGTCGGCCCAATGGCTGCGATTGTGCATCGCCTGTCTTGGGGGAGCGGCTTCAGCCGCGATGGACGGCGTAGCCGGCCCAATGGCTGCGATTGTGCACTGTCTGTCGATACGCGTGGCTTGAGTCAGGCCGGCCGCGCCGGCCATCGCGGCTAAAGCCGCTCCCACACGGATCACCGCTCCCACGCCTTTATGGTGACCCTTGCAAGACACACCGTTAGCCTGCAAGCGCGCCGGACCGGCCGCGCGCTCGCTGACTCACTTCTTGCCCTTCACCGCCGCCGGCGCCTTGCCGGCTTTCATCTGTTGCAGCAGTGGGGTGCACTGATTGTCTTCGCTGTCGCCAGGCGCGATCAGCGCCAGCAGGCCGGCAGCCGGACCTACGGCGACACCCAGCGCGACCATGCCGGCACCGCGCAGGGCCAGGGGCAGCGCCTGTACGCCCGCCTGAGGCTTGGCGAATGGGCCGCGTACGTACAGTGGCGAGCGCAGCGAGAACAGACGGAAGCCCTTGGACTCCGGGGTGATCTTCAGGTCCAGGCGTTCGGTCGCGAAATTGGCCGTGCCGTCGATGTAGATGATGGCGTTCTCGGTATCGAAGACGAACACTCGCGTGCTGCCCAGCCCATCCTTGATGCCGACATCCGCCGCCGCGCAGTTGATTTTCACGTCCTCATCGCCGAACAGCTTGTCGACGATGTAGTTGCCGACGTTGAGCCCGGCGATCTCCATGAGGCTGCGGCTGATCGCGCCGTCGTTGATCAACATGCGCAGATCGCCGTTGGCGCTGCCGAGCAGGGCCGACACCGAATTTCCCCGGCCCTTGAGATCGGCATCACCGTTCAGCTCGCCAAAACTGGTCTGCATCGGGGCGAAGGTCGGGAACAGTTGCTTGAGCTTGAAACCCCGCGCCGTCATTTTCACCTGGCCCTGCATCGGCGTGTCGCGGCCATTGAGGCGGATGTCGGCCTTGAGGTTGCCACCGGCCACGCCAAACCGCAGTGGGGTCAGTTTCAGGACACCATCGTCGAGCACCAGGTGCGCGGCCAGGTCGGTAAACGGCAATTCTTCGGTCTGCACGATGCGCTTGCCGGCGAACTCGACATCCGCGTCCATGGCGCGCCAGCGCTCGGTGCGGAATTCTTCGACCGGCAGCACCTTGTCACCCGGTTGCTTGCTGGCGCCGCCGCGGGCTTTCTGCTCGGCATTGGAATCGGCGCCGATCAGCGGCGCGAGGTCCTTGAACAGCAGCTGGTTCGAGACCAGCTTGCCCGAGAGCTTGGGCCGTGGCTTGCTGGCCACGTAGGCGAGGTCACCGTGGATGTCGCTGTCGCCGATCTTGCCGTTGAAGCCTTGGTACTTGAAGGTTGCGCCGTTAGCGTCATGCAGGTTGGCGAGCAGGTGGCCATCGGTGGAATACGGCGGGGTATCGGGCAGCGTGACGCCGGTCAGCGGATACAGATTGCCCAGGCTCTTGCCCGACAGGCGCAGGCGCAGGTCCAGTGCACCGAGGTTGCGCGGGTCGGTCAGGGTGCCTGCCACGCGCGCGCGGGTATCGCCGGCGCGGGCGTCTACCTGCAGCGGGAACGGCTGGCTGGCATCCTGCAGCGCCAGCAGGCCGCCGATCTTGCCGGTGGCTGCCACCGCCTGGCCCTTGTAGCGACCGTCGGCCTTGAAACCAAAGGCGTAGTCCTGGGTACCGCTGGCCTTCTCGGCACTGGCCTTGCCGACGATTTCACTGAACGGAATCGGCTTGCCCAGCGGATCGATCTTCACCTTCACACTGGTCTTCAAGGTCTCGTCGTCGAAACTGACATTGCCTTCGTCGAAACCGATGGCGCCGATGTCGAGGGTCCACTTCGAGGGTTCGGCCTTTTCATCCTTGGGCCCGAAATCGAAATTCCAGTTGGCCCGGCCATCGGCCAGACGGGTGAGGCTGGCGACCGGCTTGACCAGATCGATGCGCGGGATGCTGATGGTCTGGGCAATCAGCGGCAGTGGCGCCAGGCGAAAGTCGACGCGCTCCAGGCCGACCATCTGCGGTTCCTTCAGCCAGTCCGGGTTGCCCAGGGTGATGTCTTCGGCAGTGAAGTGCGGCCACGGCACCCAGGCGCGCCAACCGCCCTCCTCCGGCGCCGTGCGCCAGTGCACGGCAAGGTTGCCATTGATCGCGAAGGGCCGGTGCAGGGCTTCGGAGACTTTCTCGTTCAGTAACGGTTTGGCACGGTTCCAGTCGAACGTGGCAATGACGATCACCAGGATCGCCAGCAGGGTCAAGAGGGTAGCGAGGGTCCAGACGAGGACTCGGATAGGGCGCGTCATTGCGGGTGTCTCCTGACGTCATGCCATTTCAGCAGGCGGAAAAGGACTGATTAGTTGTGGGACTGATGAAAACCGCCTGGGTTTAATCCCTTCCCCAAGCTTAGTGAAGAAATTGCCTGCACCTGGAAGTTATGGCGGGGTTAAGGATTTCCTGCCACCACCTGCGCCAGCGGGTTTTTGGCTTTAAATCATCCATAACCCATTGATGTACAACACGTTTAAAGCACTATGAAAGCGACTGATGTTCATCATCACGCCGATGAAATGGTCTCTTTCCCAAGCGCGCGTAGCATGGCCGACATACCCACTGATCAGCGCCCCCAAGGAGCGCCCTGCCATGAAACGTTCACTGATTTTCAGCCTGTTGTTATCTGCCGTCGCCGCCCAGGCTTATGCACTACCTGCCCAGGATCAGCGCCCGACGCCCCAGGCGCATGCCAGCGATGCGGCCATTCTCAAGCCGATCCAGCCTGTCGCCGAAGGTGGCTCGGATCGCCTGATCGAACGCAGCAACCGCGTCGCCGAAGGTGGCTCCGACCGCCTGATCGAGCGCAACGACCGCGTTGCCGAAGGGGGCTCAGACCGCCTGATCGAACGCAACGACCGCGTTGCCGAAGGTGGCTCCGACCGCCTGATCGAACGCAACAACCGCGTCGCCGAAGGGGGCTCCGACCGCCTGATCGAGCGCAACAACCGCGTCGCCGAAGGTGGCTCCGACCGCCTGATCGCAGCCGGCCATGTGAGCTGAGCCGCTTGGCACTCACGGCCATTCACCGCACACCCTCCCACCTGAGCCCCGGCCCGTGCTGCACTGAACGTGCGATGGGCCCCTGCCGACCTGCGCCAACCCGCACGCAATCGCCTTGGGCGGATTGACCCGCCTTCGTGCTTTTCACTAGAGTGCGCTGCCGTACTTTCCAAGAAGCCTGCCCATGTCGCCGCGCGCCGAACAGAAGCTCCAGACCCGCCAGGCACTGCTCCATGCAGCCTGCGAGCTGATGCAGAGTGGCCGCGGGTTCGGCAGCATCAGCCTGCGTGAAGTCGCGCGCAGCGCCGGCATCGTGCCTACAGGTTTCTACCGTCATTTCCCCGATATGGACGCCCTCGGCCTGGCCTTGGTCGCCGAGGTCGAAGCGACCTTCCGTGACACCATCCGCCGGGTGCGGCACAACGAGCTGGAGCTGGGCGGCATCACCGACGCCTCGGTGCGCATTTTTCTCGATGTGGTGACCGCGCACCGCACCCAGTTTCTGTTTCTTGCCCGCGAGCAGTACGGTGGCTCCCACGCCGTGCGTCAGGCCATCGCGCGGCTGCGCGATGGCATCAGCTCGGACCTGGCCACCGACCTGGCCCGCATGCCGCGCTGGCAGCACATGAACGCGGGCGCGCTGTCGATGATGGCCGACCTGGTGGTCAAAACCGTGTTCGCCACCCTCCCGGAGCTGATCGACAGCCCGGATCCAGACTGCCCACAGCCCTTCACCGCCCAGGAAAAGATTGCCCAGCAGTTGCGCCTGATCTTCATCGGTGGGCGCCACTGGCACGGCGCCAGCCCCTCCAGCTGACCCACCCAGGCCAGGTACCAGAGGGGGCTGGCACATCTGCTACCATTGCGCCCTGCCTGATCGTGACGAGCCGCGCCATGTCCAATACCCCCGCTTGCCCATCCATCCTGAGCCAGCGCCTGGCCCAGGTACGCCAGCACTTCGCCGACTGCATCGTGCCGCTGTGGCAGGGCCCGGGCTGGAATGCCGACATGGCCTTGCCCTTCGAGTCGCTGGCGGCCGATCACCGGCCTGAACCCGTCAAGCGCTACCGCGCCATGGCCTGCGCACGGCAGCTTTACCTGTTTAGCAGCCGTATCGAGCAGCCGGGCGCGGCCCAGCGGGCAGCGGCGTTGTTCGACGCATTGCAGCGGCATTTCCACGACGCCGAGCACGGCGGCTGGTTCTACAGTATCGACCCCCAGGGCCAGCCGCTGGACCGCCGCAAGGACCTCTACACCCACGCCTTCATCGTGTTTGCCTGTGCCCACTACTGGGGCCAGGTGCGCCAGCCGCAGGTGGCGGCCGTGCTGGACTCGGCGCTGGCTCTGGTGGCAGCACGCTTTCGCCGCGACGACGACCTGTATGAAGCGAGCTTGGACGCAGACTGGGGCGTGCTCGGCAGCGGCCCGCTGCAAAATCCGCTGATGCACCTGGCCGAGGCGTTCCTGCAGGTACTGAGCGTGCGTGCAGACGCCCCGGTGCAAGAGGCGCTGCTGGCGCTGTGCGCAGCGTTGCACGCCCAGTTCATCGACCCGCAGCATGGCGTGATGCTGGAAAAGCCCTTGGGCGCTGTGGACAACTGGTTCGAGCCGGGTCACCAGTTCGAATGGTTCTTCCTGCTCGACACCTCACCGCTGCTGAGCGCAACTCCGTTGCACCAGGCCATCGAGCGCGCCTTCGACTATGCCGAACGACACGGCGTACAGGGCACGGCCGTCGTGGCCATGCTGGATGCACAAGGGCATACCCTCGACGCCACTCAACGCATCTGGGCCAAGGCCGAGTACATCCGCGCCCTGGCGTTGCGCCCTGACCACGAGGCGCGCCTGATCACCCAACTCACGGCCCTCGACGAGCAGTTCATGCACGCCTCGGGCTGGCACGAATGCCGCGACGCCAGCGGCGCCGTGAGCCGCCACGACATGCCCTCCACCACCCCCTACCACCTGGCCACTGCACTCGAAGGCCTGCGCCACATCGCGTGAGGCGCGGGTTCCTGAGCGGGCGCCTCAGCCTTTGGCTGCCCGGTCGATGGAAAACCCTGCCCAGTCCTGGCTCACCGGCATCAGTTCCAGCGAGTTGATGTTGACGTGGGCCGGCTGGTTGAGCACCCAGAAGATGGTCTCGGCGATGTCTTGCGGCTGAATGGGTTCGGCGCCGGCGTAAGTGGCGTCATAGCGCGATTGGTCGCCGCCGAAACGCACCAGCGAGAACTCGCTCTCGCACAGGCCAGGTTCGATGTTGGTCACCCGTACCCCGGTGCCGCGCAGGTCGCAGCGCAGGCTCAGGGAGAATTGCCCGACGAAGGCTTTGGTGCCGCCATACACATGGCTGCCCGGATACGGGTAATTGCCCGCCACCGATCCCACGTTGAGGATCGACGCCCCGCGGCCATGGGCGATCAGCCGGGGTAACAGCAGGCGAGTGGTGTACATCAGGCCCTTGATGTTGGTGTCGACCATGGTGTCCCAGTCGTCCAGATCGCAATGCTGCGCGGCATCGGCGCCCAGGGCCAGGCCGGCATTGTTGACCAGGCCCTGCAAGGTGTCGAAGCTGGGCGGCAAGCTGGCGATGGCGGCCTCCATGGCCTGCCGGTCGCGCACATCCACCACCAGACCGATCACTTCGGTGCTTGTGGACAACTCGTTGCACAAGGCGTCCAGGCGGTCCTGGCGGCGGCCCGTGAGCACCAGCTTCCACCCGGCTTGGGCAAAGCGCCGGGCCGTGGCCTCGCCGAAGCCGGAGGTGGCGCCAGTGATGAATACGGTGGCTGTCATGAAGAGGCTCCTGGACTGGGAAAGTGAGGGGTGAGAAGCATGCCCCGTTGCCCCATCGCACAGCAAGTCACGCGCTGCTGGACAAAAAACGACCAGAGCTCTGCAGGCCTTGATTCCTGAGGCCTGGCGCCAGGTATGCGCACGTTATCCACAGGGCTACCCCCACGGATTGGGGGCAAGTATGGCCTCGATCAGCGCAACGTCGCGGTGGCGCGAGTCCCATCCACCGCCTCAGGCGTGCAACACTGATGCCTGTAGCATTCTGTACAGAGTTTTTGCACAGAATTATCCACAGGTTGGCTGCCGTTCGCAGATCGGCCATTGCTGGCCTCTTTGCACCGCATTGCGCAGTATTCACAGCCAGCTGATCAAAAAACATACAAAGTTCTACAGCCCTTTGAATACGTGGCCTGCAGCAACATGCCACCACGTTTTCCACAGGCGGTTGAACACAAACAGTGGACAGCTCCAACTCTGTGCACAACCGCCCTCACCGCACGCGTTTCGCGTGCCGTGGGGGCTGGGTGCGACAGGTTGTCCACATTTGCCAGCGGCGCTGGATCAGTGCCCTCCGAGGTAGGCGTTGCGCACGTCCTCGTTGGCCAGCAGTTCAGCGCCGGTGCCGGTCATGCGAATCTGCCCATTGACCATCACATAGGCGCGGTCCGACAGCTTCAACGCATGGTTGGCATTCTGTTCCACCAGAAAGATGGTCATGCCGGTCTTGGCCAGCTCGCGCAAAGTGGCGAAGATCTGCTTGACCACGATCGGCGCCAACCCAAGCGACGGCTCGTCGAGCAACAGCAAGCGCGGCCGGCTCATCAACGCCCGAGCGATGGCGAGCATCTGCTGCTCGCCCCCGGACATGGTCATGGCGCGCTGGGAACGGCGCTCCTTGAGGCGCGGGAAGAGGTCATACATGCGCTGCATGTCCTCGTCGGCGTGCTTGTCGCCGATGGGGATGGTGCCCATCATCAGGTTTTCTTCGACCGTCATGTCGGGAAACACCCGGCGCCCTTCCGGGGACTGGGCGATGCCGTTGGAGGCGATGTAGTGCGAGCTCTTGTGGGTGATGTCGGTGCCCTGGTAGATGATCTGCCCGGAAGCCGCCCGCGGCTGGCCAAAAATCGACATCAACAGGGTCGACTTGCCCGCCCCATTGGCACCGATCAGGCTCACCGTCTCGCCTTCGGCGATGTGCATCGACACCCCCCTGAGCGCCTGGATCGGCCCATAGAACACGTTCAGGTCACGCAGTTCGAGAATGGGTGCGGTCATACGATTTCCTCTTCGTCGGCACCCAGGTAGGCGGCGATCACCGTCGGGTTGTCACGGATGGCCTGCGGTGTCCCTTCGGCAATCACGTTGCCGTGGTCGAGCACCACGATGTGGTCGGAGATGCTCATGACCATGCCCATGTCGTGTTCGATCAGCACCACGGTGATGTCGTGCTGGTCACGCAGCACACGGATCATGCGGCTCAGCGCCTCGGTTTCCTGGGGGTTGAGACCGGCGGCAGGCTCGTCCAGGCAGATGATCTTCGGCCGGGTGCACATGGCCCGGGCGATCTCCAGACGCCGCTGCTGGCCGTAGGACAATTCACCGGCCAGGCGGTTGGCGCAGTCCACCAGGTCTACCACCTCCAGCCAGTAGAACGCATGGTCCAGCGCATCGCTTTCAGCCTTGCGATAGCCCGGCGTGTTGAGCACGCCGGCCAACAGGTTGCGGTTGACCCACATGTGCTGGGCCACCAGCAGGTTTTCCACCACCGACATTTCCCGGAACAGGCGGATGTTCTGGAAGGTACGCGCCAGGCCAGCGCGGTTCACCAGGTGCGTACCGCCGAACATCTTGTAGTACACCCGGCTGCCGAAGCGCGCAGGCGACACGAAGTCGGCGGCCTGGAAGCGCTCGCCGAGCAGCTGGATCACATCGGTGCGGGCGCCGCGTACATTCAGCTCGATGCGCCCCCCGGTGGCCTTGTAGAAACCGGTCAGGCAGTTGAACACGGTGGTCTTGCCCGCGCCGTTAGGGCCGATCAGGGCAAAGATCTGGTTGCGCTTGACCTTGAGGTTGACGTCGCTGAGGGCCTTGATGCCGCCAAACTGCATCATCAGGTGCTCAACCGACAGAATGACTTCATCGCTCATGGCGCTACCCCCTTGCGTACCGGCACGCCACTGCGGCTGATCCGAATCAGCCCGCGCGGTCGCCAGATCATCATCAACACCATCAGCACACCGAACAGCAGCACCCGGTACTCGGAGAAGCTGCGCAGCAGTTCAGGCGCCACGGTCAACACGAAGGCGGCGATCACCACGCCCACCGTCGAGCCCATGCCGCCCAGCACGACGATGGCGAGGATCAGCGCCGACTCGAAGAAGGTGAACGACGACGGGTTGACGAAGCCCTGATACGTGGCGAAGAACACCCCGGCCAAGCCGGCCGTGGAGGCGCCCAGGGTGAAGGCCGAGAGCTTGACCAGTACGTGGTTCAGGCCCATCGAACGGCAGGCGATCTCGTCTTCACGCAGCGCTTCCCAGGCGCGGCCCACCGGCATGCGGGTCAGGCGGTGCTTGATGTACAGCACCGCCAGCACCACCAGGAACAGCACGATGTAAATGAACAGGAATTTCAGGTTGGGGTTGTAGTCGATGCCGAAGAACTCGTGGAACGGCACGCCCCCGTCCTTGGCGCGCCGGCCGAACTCGAGGCCGAGGAAGGTCGGTGACGGCGCCGGCATGCCGTTCGGGCCACCGGTGAACGACAACCAGTTGTTCAGCACCAGGCGAATGATCTCGCCAAAGCCCAAGGTCACGATGGCCAGGTAATCGCCGTGCATGCGCAATACCGGGAAGCCCAGGATGCACCCGGCCAGGGCCGCGGCGATGGCCGCCAGCGGCAGCACGCTCCAGAAACCCAGGCCCAGGTACTGATAGCCCAGTGCCAGGCCGTAGGCGCCGATGGCGTAGAACGCCACATAGCCCAGGTCGAGCAGGCCCGCCAGGCCGACCACGATGTTCAGGCCGAGCCCGAGCAGCACGTAGATCAGGCCGAGGATCACCACCGTCAGCAGGTACTTGTTGGCAAAGATCGGGAACACGATGGCGATCACCACCAGCGCCGGGATGATGTAACGCAGCCGCGACTTGTAGTCCACGGGCCGCACATGCACACCCGAACTGTTGCCCTCGAAGCCTTGCAACAGGCGTTTGCCCGGTGCGGTCTGCAGATACAGGCTGAGCAGGAAACGCCCGACCATCACCGCACCGACCAGCCAGGCCACGCGGGCGGGTTGGGCGTTGAAGCTGTAGCCGTCGAGCACCACGCCGACCACCGGGCCGAACACGATCAGCGCCAGCAGGCCGGCGACCACGGTTTCGATGAGGCTGCGTTTGATATCGATCGATGAAGAAGCAGTAGAGGCAGAGGACATGTTCACACCTTGGCCACGAGCGGGCGACCCAGCAGGCCCTGGGGTCGGAAGATGAGGATCAGGACCAGCAGCGAGAAGCTGAACACGTCCTTGTAGTCGGAGTTGATCAGCCCGGCGAACAACGATTCCGACACCCCGAGAATGATCCCGCCAAGCATCGCGCCGGGCAGCGAGCCGATGCCGCCGAGTACCGCTGCGGTAAATGCCTTGATGCCGATGATGAAGCCTGCATAGAAGTCGAACGTGCCGTAGTTCAGGGTGATCAGCACACCCGCCAGGGCCGCCATCACTGCACCGATGACGAACACGTAGGAGATGACCCGGTCGGTGTTGATGCCCAGGATCGAGGCCATCTTGCGGTCTTGCTGAGTGGCGCGGCACATGCGCCCCAGCTTGGTGTACTTGATCACGTAGGTGAGTAGGGCCATGCCGGCAAACGCCGCGACGAGGATGAAGATCTTGGTGTACGTCAGCTGCACGAAGCCGCTGCCGACGTCCAGGCGCACGGCGCCTTCAAGCAGGGTCGGCACGCCTTGCTGGCGGGCGCCCTGGCTGATCTGTGCATAGTTCTGCAGGATCAGCGAGATGCCGATGGCGCTGATCAGCGGGGCCAGGCGGGTGGAGTTGCGCAGGGGGCGGTAGGCGATGCGCTCGATGGTGAACCCGTACACGCCGGTCACCACAATGGTGAACAGCAAGGTGCCCAACATCAGCAGGGGGAACGACTCGATACCGAAATACGCCAGCAATGCCAGACTGATTGCCGCGAGGTACGCGGAAATCATATACACCTCGCCGTGCGCGAAGTTGATCATGCCGATGATGCCATAGACCATTGTGTAGCCGATGGCGATCAAGCCATAGACCGACCCGAGGGTCAGCCCATTGACCAGTTGCTGCAGGAAAATACCATCCATAAACGCAATCTCGCGTAAGTGAGATCGCACGCGCACTGATCACGGCAGGGCAGCAACGACACGGCCCTCGCAACGCAGCGGCGTACGCATCTCCGGGTAGAGACAGGTACCGCTGGGGCGATAGCCCGGGCAAATGCCCGGGCCCAGACCGTGATTATTTTTGTTTGTCCAGCTGGTGGTACTTGCCTTGGGCATCCCACTGGTAGACCACGTAGTCGGAGACGGTCAGGTCGCCCTTGCTGTCCCACTTCTTCTCACCCATCACGGTCTGCACCGGATTGGCCTTGAGCCACTTGGCAGCGGCTTCGCCCTCGTTCGACTTGGCGCCGTTGAAGGCTGCGGCAAGCGCCTGCAGGGAGGCATAGGCGTACAGGGTGTAGCCCTCAGGCTCGGTGCCGGCCTTGCGGAAGTCTTCGACCACCGCCTTGCTGTCGGGCAGCAGGCGTGGGTCGGCGCCAAAGGTCATGTACACACCGTCGACGTATTGCGCGCCACCGGCAGTAGCGACCAGTTCGTCGGTGACGATGCCGTCATCGGACATGAACTTCACATCTTTCAGGCCCTGCTCGCGCAGTTGCCGAACCAGCGGGCCGGCTTCCGGGTGCAGGCCGCCGAAGTAGACGACATCGGCGCCGGTGGAGCGGATCTTGGTGACCACGGCACTGAAGTCTTTCTCGCCGCGGGTCAGGCCCTCGTACAGCACCGGTTTGACGCCGCGCTTCTCCAACTGCGCCTTGGTGGCGTCGGCCAGGCCCTGACCGTAGGTGTCCTTGTCGTGCAGCACCACGACCTTCTTGCCCTTGAGCACATCGACGATGTAGTCGCCGGCCACGATGCCCTGCTGATCGTCACGCCCGCACATGCGGAACATGCCGTTCAGGCCACGCTCGGTGACTTGCGGGTTGGTGGAGCCTGGGGTGATGGCGATGATGCCGGCTTCGTCATACACCTCAGAAGCCGGAATGGTGTTGGAAGAACAGAAATGCCCGACAACGCCGATGACTTTGTCCTGATCGACCAGCCGGTTGGCCACGGCTACCGCCTGCTTGGGCTCACACGCGTCATCGCCTTTGACCAGCACGATCTTTTCCCCGTTGACGCCGCCTGCAGCATTGATCTTGTCAGCTGCGGCTTGCGCACCTTTCATGTATTGCTCGCCAAACGCCGCGTTGGCACCGGTCATCGGCCCCGCGACACCGATCTTGACGTCGGCCTGTACATAGGAAGAAACACCCAGCGCCATGGCAACGGCCATGGCCAGGAAACCTTTCTTGTAAAACGTCTGCGACATGAGGTGGTGCTCCTGGAGTTTTTATTGGTCAGCACTGCAACTTCACTACCCTGTGCTCAGAGCAAGGGCCGTGCCAGCGGTTTTGATCTGCCTGAAAAAACCCGCGCTGCCGCTCTATGCCGGTCCGAGCGCCTCGTGCGCATTGGCGGCGCCACCGTCTAGAAGAGGCATAGCGCCACCATCGACCCGGAAAGGCGCCACCCTGCCATGCCATCAGTGCAACCCTGGCGGTTGTCCGCGCGCGACGTGGCTGTAACAAGCGACGTCACCGAACTGCACATTATCGGTGCGAGGCTGCTACGCAGAGCACTGTTTGCAGGCCGCACAGCGCCCGCAGTGAGGGCTGGAGCGAGGTGCCGCGAGCATGAGGACATGGCTCCTGGGCAAAAAAGACTGGCACAATGGCGCGCACCCCCGCGCGCTCGTGCCGTTACAGCCAGCGCCGCCGACCTGGAGCCACCTGATGAGCGAGAGCGCATTTTCCGAGCGCATCGTGCATAACCTGCTCGACACCGATTTCTACAAGCTCACCATGATGCAGGCCGTGCTGCACAACTACCCCGATGCCGACGTGGAATGGGAGTTTCGCTGCCGCAATGGCGAGGACCTGCGCCCGTACCTGAGCGAGATTCGCCACCAGGTCGAAGCGCTGGCGGACCTGACCCTCGATGAAGGCCAGTTGGGGTTTCTCGAACGCATCAGCTTTCTGAAGCCTGATTTCCTGCGTTTCCTCGGCCTGTTCCGTTTCAACCTGCGCTACCTGCACATCGGCATCGACGATGACCAGCTGAGCCTGCGTATTCGCGGGCCCTGGCTGCATGTCATCCTCTTCGAAGTGCCGCTGCTGGCGATCATCAGCGAAGTCCGCAACCGCCACCTGCACCCGGACACGCGGCTGTCTGCGGCACGCGAGCAACTGCACCGCAAGTTCGACTGGCTGCGCCAGCATGCCAGCAGCGAAGAACTGAGCGAGCTGCAAGTGGCCGACTTCGGCACGCGCCGACGCTTCTCCAGCCGGGTGCAGGGCGAAGTGGTGAAGGTGCTGCGCGATGATTTCCCGGCGCGCTTCGTGGGCACCAGCAACGTCGATCTGGCCTGGAAACTGGGTATCAAGCCCTTGGGCACCATGGCCCACGAATGGATCATGGCGCACCAGCAGCTCGGGCCCCGGCTGATCGACAGCCAGGCCGCCGCGCTCGACTGCTGGGTGCGCGAATACCGCGGCCTGCTCGGTATCGCCCTGACCGACTGCATCACCACCGATGCCTTCCTCGGCGACTTCGATCTGTACTTCGCCAAGCTGTTCGATGGCCTGCGGCACGATTCGGGCGACCCGATCGTCTGGGCAGAAAAAACCGTGGCGCACTACAAGAGCCTGGGCATCGACCCGATGACCAAGACCCTGGTGTTCTCCGATGGCCTGGACCTGCCGCGTGCGCTGCAAATCTTCCGCACGATGCGTGGTCGGATCAATGTCAGCTTCGGCATCGGCACCAACCTCACCTGCGACCTGCCCGGCGTAGCGCCGATGAGCATCGTGCTGAAGATGACCGACTGCAATGGCTCGCCGGTTGCCAAGATTTCTGACGAAGCCGCCAAGACCCAATGCCGCGATGCCAACTTCGTCGCCTACCTGCGTCATGTTTTCAACGTTCCGTACAAGGAGTGATCGATGCACGCCGTCCAACTCGAAATTGCCCAGCAACTGAACGTCCAACCGCGTTTTGCCGACAACGATGCACTCGATGGCGAAATCACTCGCCGTGTCGAATTCATCAAGCAATGCCTGGCCAATGCCCATCTCAAGACCCTGGTGCTGGGCATCAGCGGGGGCGTCGATTCGCTCACTGCCGCCCTGCTCGCCCAGCGCGCGGTCGAAGAGCTGCGCAGCGCCAGCGGTGATCAGGCCTACCGCTTCATCGCCGTGCGCCTGCCCTACCGCATCCAGAAAGATGAAGACGACGCTCAGGCTTGCCTGGCGGTGATCAAGGCCGATGAAGTACACACCGTCGACATCGCTCCAGCCGTGCAGGCCCTGGCCGGCGAGGTGAAAGCCTTGCAAGAAGGCACTCCAGCCCACGTTGACTTCGTGCTGGGTAACGCCAAGGCGCGCATGCGCATGCTGGCGCAATACGCCATCGCCGGTGCGCGGGGCGGGCTGGTGATCGGTACCGACCATGCGGCCGAGGCCGTGATGGGCTTCTTCACCAAGTTCGGTGACGGCGCCTGCGACCTGACGCCGCTGGGCGGCCTGGTGAAAAACCAGGTGCGCGCGATCGCTCGTCGCTTTGGCGCTCCGGAATCGTTGGTAGAGAAAGTGCCGACTGCCGACCTGGAAGACCTGGAACCGGGCAAGCCGGACGAAGCGTCCCATGGCGTGACCTACCAGCAGATCGACGCCTTCCTGCAAGGCGAAGAGGTGGATGCAGAGGCCGCCGAGATCATCGTCGCGTCGTATCGCAAGACGCAGCACAAGCGTGAGTTGCCGTTCGCGCCCTGATCGTCGTCGGTCCGATCCACAGCCAGCAAAAAGGGCGCCTTGCGAGGCTAATGCCAGTCAGTTAGATCAAGTTGGCTCAGTTGGGGCCGCTTCGCAGCCCATCGCGGCTAAAGCCGCTCCCACAGGTTCACGTATATCCTGT
>NZ_DAMCCR010000084.1:0-19013 GCF_032058845.1 Pseudomonas sp.
CGCCGGCACCAGCGCCGACGCCCGCTCCGGTTCCAACACCGGCACCTGAGCCAACGCCCGCCCCGGTTGCAACCCCCGCACCTGAGCCAACGCCTGCCCCTGCGCCCATTCCCGCCGCTGTTGCGCCTGTGGCCACCGTCGAGCCATCCGTCCAGCCCTTGCCTGCTACGCCGGCAGTCGTCGATCAGGCGGCGTCCGCGCCTGCCGCTGCGGAGCCGTCCAAGCCGGGCTTCTTCGCCCGCCTCAAACAGGGCCTGAGCAAAACCAGCGCCAGCATCGGCGAAGGCATGGCCAGCCTGTTCCTGGGCAAGAAGGTCATCGACGATGACCTGCTCGAAGAGATCGAGACCCGCCTGTTGACCGCCGACGTCGGCGTCGAGGCCACCTCGGTGATCGTGCGCAACCTCACCCAGAAGGTCGCCCGCAAGCAGCTCACCGACGCCGACGCGCTGTACAAGTCGCTGCAGGAAGAGCTGGCGGCCATGCTGCGCCCTGTCGAACAGCCCTTGAAGGTGCTGTCGCAGAACAAGCCCTATGTGATCCTCGTGGTGGGCGTGAACGGCGCCGGCAAGACCACCACCATCGGCAAGATGGCCAAGAAGCTGCAGCTCGAAGGCAAGAAGGTCATGCTGGCCGCCGGCGACACCTTCCGCGCCGCAGCGGTCGAGCAACTGCAAGTGTGGGGCGAGCGCAACAATATTCCGGTGATCGCTCAGCACACCGGTGCCGACTCCGCCTCGGTCATCTTCGACGCCGTGCAAGCCGCCAAGGCCCGTGGCGCCGATGTGCTGATCGCCGACACTGCCGGGCGCCTGCACACCAAAGACAACCTGATGGAAGAGCTGAAAAAGGTTCGCCGGGTGATCGGCAAGCTCGATGCCGACGCGCCGCACGAAGTGCTGCTGGTGCTGGATGCCGGTACGGGCCAGAACGCCATCAGCCAGGCCAAGTACTTCCACCAGAGCGTGGAGCTGACCGGTCTGGCCCTGACCAAGCTCGACGGCACTGCCAAGGGGGGCGTGATCTTCGCCCTGGCCAAGCAGTTCAACCTGCCGATCCGCTTCATCGGCGTCGGCGAGGGCATCGATGACCTGCGCAGCTTCGAGGCCGAACCCTTCGTCAAGGCGCTGTTCGCCGAGCGGGATACCCCATGATCAAATTCGAGCAGGTCGCCAAGCGCTACCCCAACGGCCACATTGGCCTGCATGAGTTGAGTTTCCGGGCGCGCCGGGGCGAATTCCTGTTCGTCACCGGCCACTCTGGCGCCGGCAAGAGCACCTTGCTGCGCCTGCTGCTCGCCATGGAGCGGCCCACCAACGGCAAGCTGCTGCTGGCTGGGCAGGACCTGGGGCAGATCAGCAACGCACAGATCCCGTTCCTGCGTCGGCAGATCGGCGTGGTGTTCCAGAACCATCAGTTGCTGTTCGATCGCACGGTATTCAACAACATTGCCTTGCCTCTGCAGATTCTCGGGCTGTCCAAGCTCGAGATCGCCAAGCGCGTGGATTCGGCGCTGGAGCGTGTTTCGCTCTCCGATAAAGGCGAGCTGTTCCCGGCAGACCTCTCCACCGGGCAGCAGCAGCGCGTTGGCATCGCTCGCGCCATCGTCCACCAGCCAGCCCTGTTGCTGGCCGATGAGCCTACCGGCAACCTCGATCCGCGTCTGGCCGCCGAGATCATGGGCGTGTTCGAAGACATCAATCGCCTGGGCACCACCGTGTTGATCGCCAGCCACGACCTGGCGCTGATCGCGCGCATGCGCCACCGCATGCTGACCTTGCAGCGCGGCCGATTGATCGGTGACGGGGAGGCCGGCCAATGAGCACTACACCGACACGCAAAGTCGCCGAACGCGTCGCGCCCAAGGGCGCCGAACAACCCAAAAAGAAGGGCGGCAACCACGACGATGACGGCCCGGACCTGCGCAGCCTGCTGCGTGCCTGGGCCGAAAGCCATCGCGCGAGCCTGGCCGACAGCCTGCGTCGCCTGGGCAAGCAGCCCATCGGCAGCTTCTTCACCTGCCTGGTGATGGCGGTCGCCTTGAGCATGCCGATGGGCTTGTCGCTGTTGCTGAAGAACGTCGAGGTGCTCGGCGGCTCGTGGCAGCGCGCGGCGCAGATTTCCCTGTACCTGAAAATGGACGCCAGCAGCACTGACGGCGAAGCTCTGCGCGATGAGATCAAGGGCATGCCCGGGGTCGAGCAGGCGCAATACATCAGCCGCGATCAGGCACTGGAGGAGTTCAAGCACCAGTCCGGACTGGGCGAGGCGATTCGTGAGCTGCCGGAAAATCCATTGCCCGGCGTGGTGGTGGTGACGCCGACCGAGGTCGATAAACCGGCGCTGGAAGCTTTGCGTCAGCGCCTGGCCGAGCTGCCACGGGTCGACGTGGCACAGCTCGATCTGCTGTGGGTCGAGCGCCTGGCCGCGATTCTCAAGCTGGGCGACCGCTTCGTGTTCGGCATGGCCGTGATGCTGATTTCTGCCTTGCTGTTAGTAATTGGTAACACTATTCGTCTACATATCGAGAACCGCCGTACCGAGATCGAAGTGATCAAGCTGGTAGGCGGCACCGACAGCTATGTACGACGGCCATTCCTCTATATGGGCGCGCTCTACGGCCTGGGTGCCGGGGTGCTGGCCTGGGGCATTCTGGCCTTCGGCCTGAACTGGCTGAACGAGGCGGTGGTGGGCCTTTCAGGCCTGTACGGCAGTGATTTCGCCCTCGCAGGCGTACCAGGGTCGGATGGACTTTCACTCTTGATCGGTGCTGTACTGTTGGGGTATATCGGTGCGTGGATCGCGGTAGCTCGCCATTTGAACGAGCTGGCGCCGCGCTAGTGTCAGTGGCCAACATGGCGATTTCTTCATCCTGGAACTTGGGTACAGGTTTGTGGGTCAATGTTGGCAGTGCTCACAAGGCACACGTCTTAAAGTTGGAGGTTCTTGAATGACCACATCGTTGCAACCTGCCTATGCCCTGGTTCCGGGTGCAAACCTGGAAGCCTACGTGCATACGGTCAACAGCATCCCGTTGCTGACGGTCGAGCAGGAGCGTGATCTGGGCGAGCGTCTCTATTATCAGCAGGATGTCGAGGCCGCTCGCCAGATGGTGATGGCCCACCTGCGTTTCGTTGTGCACATTGCGCGCAGCTATGCCGGTTATGGTCTGGCCCAGGCTGACCTGGTCCAGGAAGGCAACGTCGGCCTGATGAAGGCCGTCAAACGCTTCAACCCGGAAATGGGCGTGCGCCTGGTGTCGTTCGCCGTGCACTGGATTAAGGCTGAGATTCACGAGTTCATCCTGCGCAACTGGCGCATCGTGAAAGTCGCCACGACCAAGGCGCAGCGCAAGCTGTTCTTCAATCTGCGCAGCCAGAAGAAGCGTCTGGCCTGGCTGAACAACGACGAAGTGCATCGCGTGGCGGAAAGCCTGGGCGTCGAGCCCCGTGAAGTGCGTGAAATGGAAAGCCGTCTGAGTGGCCACGACATGGCCTTCGATCCGGCCGCCGAGGCGGACGACGACAGCGCCTTCCAGTCGCCTGCGCATTACCTCGAAGACCATCGCTACGATCCGGCCAGTCAGCTGGAAGATGCAGACTGGAGCGACAACGCTTCCACCAACCTGCACCAGGCGCTCAGTGGCCTTGACGATCGCAGCCGCGACATCCTCTACCAGCGTTGGCTGGCCGAGGAAAAAGCCACGCTGCACGAGCTGGCCGACAAGTACAGCGTCTCTGCTGAGCGTATCCGCCAGTTGGAGAAGAACGCGATGAACAAGGTCAAGGCCTTGATCGCGGCCTGATCACGCTGCTCCAGATACCTACGCCGCTGCAAAAAAGCCGCTGCCCTCACAGGCAGCGGCTTTTTCATGTCCGAATGGCACGGCTCATCGCGCTCGGTCAGCGCTCACAACGGCGTGCGCGTGAACGCCCGTTTGGCAGCTGACGAGGTGTACACCGGCTCGACAGGCCCGCAGCAGTCGTCAGAAGCGCTGACCCGCTTCCAACTGCATCAAGTAGCTCTGGCCGCCCAGCTGGCTGATCTGCCGGCTGATCCAGCTGGCGCGACCCGCCACATAGGCACTGGGCCGCCCGGCATTCCACTTGATCGGACTGGGCAGTACCGCCGCCAGCTGCGAGGCCTGCTGACGGCTCAGGCGGCTGGCATCCACCCCGAAGTGATACTGCGCCGCCGCTTGTGCGCCAAACACGCCCGGGCCCCATTCAGCGCTGTTCAGGTACACCTCGAGGATGCGTTCCTTCGACCACAGCAGCTCCATCAGCCCGGTGAACCAGGCCTCCAGGCCTTTGCGAAACCAGCTGCGCCCCGACCAGAGGAACAGGTTCTTGGCCACTTGCTGGGTCAGGGTGCTGGCACCGCGCAACTTGCCACCGCGTTCGTTATTGGCGAACGCAGCCTGGATGGCCGGCACGTCAAAGCCCCAGTGGCTGGCGAACTTCTGATCTTCGCCGGCAATGACGGCGATCTTCAGATCGTCGGCGATCTTCTCCCAGGGTTGCCATTCGCGCTGCAGGTCGATCGGCTCGCCACTGAACCACGACTGCACCTTGCGCTCGACCATCAGCGCGGTACCGGGCGGCGGCACCCAACGAAAGATCACGACCAGCACGATGCTGCCGGCGACAAACCACAACAGAGCCCGCGTAAGGCGGCGGATGAGCGATGACAGCATGACGATGGCTTGGCCGGACCGAGGGAAGCGGCCATTATACAGACCCACTTCCAGGAGTCGTCCCATGCTTCGCAGCTTCCTCATGCTCGCCGCTGTCTTCGGCTTCACGGGCGTCGCCCTCGGCGCCTTCGCCGCGCATGGTCTGAAGAACCGCCTGAGCGCGGATTACCTGGCCATCTTCCACACCGGCGTCACCTACCAACTGGTGCACGCGCTGGCCATCCTGGCGCTGGCGGTACTCTCGGTGCATCTGCCCGGGCGCCTGGTGGGCTGGGCCGGTGGGCTGTTTGCGCTGGGCATCGTGCTGTTCTCGGGTTCGCTCTACGCCTTGACCCTGAGTGGCATCAGCAAGCTCGGCATCATTACCCCCATCGGCGGCCTGTGCTTCCTCGCCGGCTGGTTGTGCCTGGGCCTGGCGGCCTGGCGCCTGGGCTGACCGATGGGTCGCCATTGAGCCGAATGCTGGCCGTCAGACTTGGGTATGAAGCCCGTCAGGGGCTAGAATGCTGGCCCCCAAAAGCACAACGGTGGCCGTGCGCATGCGTATTCAACTGAACGGTGAACCTTACGAACTGCCAGCCGGCGAAAACGTTGCGGCCTTGTTGACCCGTCTCGACATGGCCGGGCGCCGCGTCGCGGTGGAATTGAACCAGGACATCGTGCCGCGCAGCCAGCACGACAGCACGCTACTGAACGAAGGCGACCAGGTCGAAGTGGTCCACGCCATTGGCGGCGGCTAGGCCGTACGCCAGCGTTCCCTTCGCAAGCCCAGTACCCTTTCTTCAAGGAGTCCCGATGAGCAACGTTCGCACTGACAAGCCCTTCACCCTGGCCGGCCGTACGTTCCAATCGCGCCTGCTGGTCGGCACCGGCAAATACCGTGACATGGACGAAACCCGCCAGGCCATCGAAGCCTCGGGCGCTGAAATCGTCACCGTGGCCGTGCGCCGCACCAACCTGGGCCAGAACCCCGGCGAGCCGAACCTGCTCGACGTGTTGCCACCGGACCGTTACACCATCCTGCCGAACACCGCGGGCTGCTATGACGCGGTCGAAGCCGTGCGCACGTGCCGTCTGGCCCGCGAGCTGCTCGATGGCCACAACCTGGTCAAGCTGGAAGTGCTGGCCGACCAGAAAACCCTGTTCCCCAACGTGATCGAAACCCTCAAGGCCGCCGACGTGCTGGTCAAGGATGGTTTCGACGTGATGGTCTACACCAGCGATGACCCGATCATCGCCCGCCAGTTGGCCGAAGCCGGCTGCATCGCCGTCATGCCGCTGGCCGGTCTGATCGGTACGGGCCTGGGTATCTGCAACCCCTACAACCTGCAGATCATCCTCGAAGAATCCAAAGTGCCGGTGCTGGTCGATGCCGGTGTCGGTACTGCTTCTGACGCCACCATTGCCATGGAAATGGGCTGTGAGGCGGTGCTGATGAACTCGGCCATCGCCCACGCCCAGCAGCCGGTGATGATGGCCGAAGCCATGAAACACGCCATCGTCGCCGGTCGCCTGGCCTACCTCGCCGGCCGCATGCCGAAGAAACTCTATGCCAGCGCCTCGTCGCCGCTGGATGGTCTGATCAAGTAAGAGCCTCTGATGACTGACTCGCAAGAAACGCCGATCCCCGCCGAGGGCGATCAACGCCCGCACCGCCGCATCAAGAGTTTCGTGATGCGCGCCGGGCGCATGACCGAAGGCCAGCAACGCGGCCTGGACGTCGGCGGCCCGCAATTCATCCTGCCGTTGGCCGATGCGCCGGTGGACTATGACCAGGTGTTTGGTCGCAGCGCCCCGCGCACGCTGGAAATCGGTTTCGGCATGGGCCATTCGCTGCTGGAGATGGCCACTGCCGCGCCCGAGCAGGACTTCATCGGCGTCGAAGTGCACCGGCCCGGCGTCGGCGCGTTGCTCAACGGCGTGCTGACCGACGGCCTGAAAAACCTGCGGGTGTACGACTGTGATGCCATCGAAGTGCTCAACCGCTGCGTGGCCGACAACAGCCTCGACCGCCTGATGCTGTTCTTCCCCGACCCCTGGCACAAGGCGCGCCATCACAAGCGTCGCATCGTCCAGCTGGAGTTCGCCGAGCTGGTGCGCAGCAAGCTCAAGCCCGGTGGCGTGTTCCACATGGCCACTGACTGGCAGCCGTATGCCGAGTACATGCTCGAAGTGATGAACGCCGCGCCCGGCTACCGTAATCTTGCGGCAGACGCCACGTACGTGCCGCGCCCGGAAGAACGTCCGATCACCAAGTTCGAGCGCCGTGGCGAGCGCCTGGGGCATGGGGTGTGGGACTTGAAGTTCGAGAAGCTGGCCTGATGTTATTGCGAGGTAGCTGATCTGGGGCCGCTTCGCGGCCCATCGCGGCTGAAGCCGCTCCCACAAGTTCGGCTGCGGCTATACCTGCATCTACAGCAACTGCAGTTTCGCCTGCTTCCATTGTGGCACCTGCTTCCATTGTGGGAGCGGCTTTAGCCGCGATGGCCGGCCAAGCCGGCCCATGTCCGCAGCCGCGTGCTAAAAATACTGCGCGGTAGTTGTGCAAGGAGCGCTTCGCAGCCCCACAAACATACCGGAGCGTCAACCAACCACCTCAACCGCGCCGATCCGCCACGATGCCGACCAGCGCGATCACCACCAGCAACACCGGCGCCAGCGCGTAATTGTTGAACTGGCTCAGCCCCTTCAGCACCCAGGGCGTGGCGTAGATCAGCGCCGCGCCGCTGCCGATCATCACCAGCAGCGCCATGGCGGGCACGCGCAGGGCGCCGCTGAGGCTGCCCATGCGCTGCTCGGCCCACGCCTTGATGTCGGTGCCAAACAGCACCAGCAGGCAGCCGACGAACGCCAGGGAAATCTCCGAAAGGTGGCTGCGGCTCCAGCGTGAAGCGGTGGCAAGCAGGTCAAGTACCACGTCCATGAATCATCCTCAGGTCAGGAAGTACTGCAGCAGGTCATTGAGGAACAATTGGCCGCGTGCAGTGGCGGCCAGACGATCCGGTTCGACCTGCAAAAGGCCCTTTTGTTCGGCCAGGCGGCGGGCGGCAGCCAGCTGTGCCAGGGGCTGGCCCGTGCGGCGCGTGAACAGGTCGGCCTCCACGCCCTCGGTCAGGCGCAAGGCGTTGATCAGGAACTCGAACGGCAGCTCATCGACCGGGAGTACTTTCTCCCCAGCCTTGTAGGGCTTTTCAGGGTTGAGGTAGTCCTTCGGCAACCGGGTCTTCCAGGTGCGCACGATCCGCCCGTCCGCCAGCGACAGCTTGCCATGCGCCCCCGCGCCGATACCGATGAAGTCACCAAAGCGCCAGTAATTGAGGTTGTGCCGCGCGGCCCGTCCGGGCTGCGCATAGGCCGACACCTCGTACTGGGCGAAACCGTGAGCGGCCAGCAGCGCCTGGCCGGCCTCCTGGATATCCCAGAGGATGTCGTCTTCGGGCAGCGCCGGCGGCTGGTTCCAGAACACCGTGTTGGGCTCGACGGTCAGCTGGTACCACGACAGGTGCGTCGGGCCCAGGTCCATGGCCTGGCGCAGGTCGCCCAGCGCATCATCCAGCGACTGCTCGGGCAGGCCGTGCATGAGGTCCATGTTGAAGTTGTCAAAACCTGCCGCGCGCGCCATGGCGGCGGCGCGGATGGCTTCATCACCATTGTGGATACGCCCCAGCCGCTCCAGCTTGGCCGGTTGAAAGCTCTGCACGCCAATCGACAGCCGATTGATGCCCTGCTGGCGATAGGCCTTGAACTTGTCCTGCTCGAACGTCCCGGGGTTGGCTTCCAGGGTGATTTCGATGTCGGGCGCAAAGGCAATGCGCTGCTCGACGCCCCTGAGCAAGCGGCCCAGCTCAGCGGCGCTGAACAGGCTCGGCGTCCCGCCGCCGAAAAAGATCGAGCTGATTAGCCGGCCTTGAACGGCAGGCAGTTCCTGGTCGAGATCGGCCAACAACGCATCGATGTACGCCGCTTCCGGCAGCTCCGGCCCGGCCTGGTGCGAGTTGAAGTCGCAGTACGGACATTTGCGCACGCACCACGGGATATGGATGTACAGCGCCAGCGGGGGCAGCTCGGGCAGTGCGAGGCCAGTCGCTCGCGGATGGAGCAACTGGAGGGACGGCGTGTCGGTCATGCCAGGCCCAGACGCTGACGCAGCAGGACCATGGCGCGGGCGCGATGGCTGAGCTGGTTCTTTTCCAGCGGCGCCAGCTCGGCGCTGGAGCAATCGCGCTCGGGCACCCAGAACAGCGGGTCGTAGCCAAAACCGTGCTCACCGCTCGCCGCGGTCAGGATGCGCCCGTGCCACAGCCCTTCACAGAGGATCGGCAGCGGGTCATCGGCGTGCCGCACCAGCGCCAGCACGCAGACGAACTGCGCGCCACGCTGCTCGGCCGGTACGTCCTTCAAGGCATCGAGCAGCTTGGCGTTGTTCGCCGCATCGCCTTGGCCATCGGCGTAGCGCGCCGAATAGATGCCCGGCGCACCGCCGAGGAAATCCACCGCCAGCCCGGAGTCGTCGGCCAGCGCCGGCAGGCCGGAAATGCGCGCCGCATTGCGCGCCTTGAGAATGGCGTTCTCGACGAACGACAAACCGGTTTCTTCGGGTTCGACCTGGCTGAACTCGCCAATCGAGCGCAGTTGCACCGATTCGCCGAGCATGGCCTGGAGTTCTTTGAGTTTGCCGGCGTTGTGGCTGGCCAATACGAGCTGCTGGAAATTCATCATTCGCCTGGGAACACTTCCTGGTTGAAGCTGAGGGTATGGCTGACGCCGCCGGTCTCGAGGGTGAGGTCAAAAACCATCACCTGGGCCTGATCCACCTTGAACTGCGCCACGTACGACACCGCGCCCTGGCTGCTGGTCTGGCGGAACGACAGCGGGCTGCTGCGCCCGGTGAGGTCCTTGACGGTGCCGCTGACCACCGCCATGCCCGGCTTGTCGGCCTTGAGCACGGCAACCGTGAGCACGCCCAGGTTCTTGCTGCGCACCAGGCCCGCCTCGCTGGCGACCTGCGCCTGCAGCATGCTGGAAGAAAACGCGTTGTAGTACACCGTCACGTCGCCGAAGGCTTGCTTGCGTTCGGGGCGGGCGGCATCGGCAGCCAGCACCGGCAAGGCCAGGCACAGGCTGATCAGCAATACGGCGAGACGGCGCATGGGCCAGTTACTCCAATAGGCAGGTAACGCGGGGCGGCCGGGGAGGCGGCCCGCGTCGAAGGTCAGACGGCGACCCGGTGGGCATCCAGGCCGGGACTGCTGACACGGTAGATACCAATTTCCCCAAGAAGATTAGGCCAGATCCTACCCCCCAATCCGTTGCGGTGCAGCCGGTCGACCGCCAGACGGTCGAGCACCTGCGCATCGCGCTCGCGGCACAGCTGCTCGAAGTCGGCAAAGGTGCAGAAGTGGATGTTCGGCGTGTTGTACCAGGTGTAGGGCATGAAGTCCGAGACCGGCATGCGGCCCTTGGTCGCCAGGTACCAGCGGCAGCGCCAGTGGCCGAAGTTGGGGAAGGTGATGATGCATTCGCGGCCCACGCGCAGCATTTCTTCGAGGATGCGGTCGGGGTATTCCACGGCCTGTAAGGCCTGCGTCATGACCACCACGTCGAAGCTGTTGCTGGCGAAGTTGCCCAGGCCCTTGTCGAGGTCCTGCTCGATGACGTTGACGCCCTTGGCCACGCAGGCGGCGATGTTGTCCGCGTCGATTTCCAGGCCGTAGCCATGCACCTGCTTGCGGTCGCGTAGCGAGGCCAGCAGTTCACCGCTGCCGCAACCGAGGTCGAGCACTCGGCTGCCGGCGGGGA
Organism: Pseudomonas sp.; assembly: GCF_032058845.1. Taxonomy (GTDB): domain Bacteria; phylum Pseudomonadota; class Gammaproteobacteria; order Pseudomonadales; family Pseudomonadaceae; genus Aquipseudomonas. The sequence continues at coordinate 10,496 of NZ_DAMCCR010000084.1, forward strand.
TCCAGTCGTGGATGATTTCCAGGTCGGCTCTCATGCGGTCCTCAGATGACGATGCGATTCATGTAGTTGGCAAACCCCTGCATGTAGCGCGGCGTGGGGATGAGGAAGGCATCGTGGCCATAGGGCGAGTCGATTTCCAGGTAGCAGACATTCTTGCGCGCGGCCATCAGCGCATCGACCATCTCGCGTGAACGCGACGGCGAGAAGCGCCAGTCGGTGGTGAACGACATGATGCAGAACTCGGCCTTGACCCCGGCCAGGGTGGCGGCCAGGTCGCCGCCATGGGCCGCGGCCGGGTCGAAGTAGTCCAGCGCCTTGGTCATCAGCAGGTAGGTGTTGGCATCGAAGCGGCCGGAGAACTCTTCGCCCTGATAGCGCAGGTAGCTCTCGACCTGGAACTCGACGCTGTGGAAGTCGTAGTTGAGCTTGTCGCTCTTGAGCTCGCGGCCGAATTTCTCGCCCATCGAATCATCCGACAGGTAGGTGATATGGCCGACCATGCGCGCCAGCATCAGGCCGCGCTTGGGGATCACGCCCTGGTCCTGGAACGAGCCACCGTGGAATTCCGGGTCGGTGAGAATCGCCTGGCGGGCGACTTCGTTGAAGGCGATGTTCTGCGCCGAGAGCTTGGGCGCCGAGGCGATGTCCACGCAATGGCGAATACGCTCGGGGTAGGTGATGGCCCATTGCAGCGCCTGCATGCCGCCCAGGCTGCCGCCGACGACTGCGGCCCACTGGCCGATGCCCAGACGGTCAGCCAGGCGCGCCTGGCTGTGTACCCAGTCTTGCACCGTGAGCACCGGGAAGTCGGCACCGTAGGGCTTGCCGGTGATGGGGTTGAGGCTGCTGGGGCCGGTGCTGCCGTTGCAGCCGCCCAGGTTGTTCAGGCTGACCACGAAGAAACGGCGAGTGTCGATCGGCTTGCCTGGGCCGATGCAGCTGTCCCACCAGCCCGGCTTGCGGTCGCTGTCGCTGTGAAAGCCCGCGGCGTGATGATGGCCAGACAGGGCATGGCAGATCAGCACCGCATTGCTCGCGGTGGCATTGAGGGTGCCGTAGGTTTCGTAGGTCAGTTCGTACGTGGCCAGGGAGCGGCCACAGGCCAGCGGCAGCGGCTCATCGAATCGGGCAACCTGTGGGGTTACCAGACCGACGGAATCTTCGGGAAAGACAATGGACATCGACCCTGCTCACGCGTGAATGAGGCGTAAGTCTAAAGAGCGCTACCCCCAGCGGCAAGCCACCGGGGGCAGTGGCGGGTCAGATCATGCGAAACAGTTCGGGCGGCATGCCGATCTGTGCGGCCAGCGGAGGCAGCACGAACGACTGGATCACCTGAATCGCCAGGAAGGCGAAGATCGGCGAGATGTCCATGCCGCCGATGTTCGGCACCAGGCGGCGGAACGGCGCCAGCACCGGTTCGGCGATCTGATAGGCCAGTTCTGCGGCCGGATTACGGGTGCCAGGGGCGACCCACGAGACGATCACCATGACGATCATCGCCACCCAGAAGATCTTCAGGAACAGCGAGGCCACGCCCAGCAACGCCCACAGCAGCAGGTGCAGGACGTCACCGAAGGTGCCGTAGGTAACCATCAGCACGAAGGCCATCAACAGCCCCTGCAGCAGCACCGCCAGCAGCAGCGAGGACGTGTCCAGGCCGCCGATGCTCGGGATGATGCGGCGGATCGGCTTGAGCAGCGGCTGGGTGGCACGCACCGCGAACTGGCTCAACGGGTTGTAGAAGTTGGCCTTCACCAGCTGCAGCACGAAGCGCAGCAGGACGATCACCAGGTACAGGCTGACCAGGGTTTGCACCACGAAAATCGCGGCGCCGGACAGTGCATTCATCGACAGCTCCTTATTTGCCCAGTTGCTCGGCCAGTTCCGCGGAGCGCTGCGCAGCAGCCTCCAGGGCCTGATCGACCAGCGACTGGAAACCATTGTTCTGGAATGAGTTGATTGCCGCCTCGGTGGTGCCACCGGGCGACGTCACGCGGCGGCGCAGTTCAGCGGCATCGTGCTCGCTGGCAGCAGCCATGTGCGCGGCGCCAAGGGCAGTTTGCAGGGTCAGTTGCGAGGCGGTTTCGCGCGGCAGGCCAAGCTTTTCACCGGCAGCGGTCATGGCTTCGATCAGCAGGAAGAAGTACGCCGGGCCACTGCCCGATACCGCCGTCACCGCGTCGATCTGCTGTTCCTGCGCCAGCCACAGCACGGTGCCGACGGCAGACAGCAGGGTTTCTGCCTGTTCGTGTTGCTCGGCCGAGACCTGCTCGGTGGCGTACAGTCCGCTGGCACCCTTGCGCAGCAGCGACGGTGTGTTGGGCATGCAGCGCACCACGGGTACCTCGCCCAGCCAGGCCTGCAGGCTGGCACAGGTGATGCCGGCAGCGATGGAAACCACCAACTGATGCTGGCCAAGGGACGGCGCCAGGGACTGGCACACGGCCTTCATCACCTGCGGCTTGACCGCCAGCACGATGACATCGGCATCGGCCACCGCCTGGGCGTTGTCTTCGAAGACCTCGATGCCGTGTTCGGCCTGGAGTCGCGTACGGGTGTCGGCACCCGGGTCGCTGGCGCGAATCTGCGCGGCGTCCATGCCCTGGGCGCGCAGACCGCCGATGAGGCTCGCGGCCATGTTGCCGGCGCCGATGAAGGCGATACGTGTCTTGCTCATGTCAGGTCCTTGCGGGAAAGGGTGATTGAAACATGGATTCAGACGGCCCCGTAATCACGGGCGCCGAACAGGGCGGTGCCGATGCGCACCCAGGTCGCTCCCTGGGCAATGGCGGCTTCGAGGTCGTGGCTCATGCCCATCGACAAGGTGTCGAGGCGCGGGTCGACCTGCTCCAGCAACAGGCGCAAACGCGCGAACGCCTGCTCCTGCTCGGTGCGGTCTTCGGTGGGCTCGGGAATCGCCATCAACCCACGCAAGCGCACGTTGGGCAGCGCCTGCACGGCGGCGACCAGGGCCGGCAGCTCATCCGGGCTGCAACCCGACTTGCTGGCCTCACCGCTGACGTTCACCTGCAAGCAGATGTTCAACGGCTCACAGTCGGTAGGGCGCTGTTCTGATAGGCGTTGGGCAATTTTCAGACGGTCCACCGAGTGCACCCAGTCGAAGTTTTCCGCAATGGCGCGGGTCTTGTTCGACTGAATGGGGCCGATGAAGTGCCAGGTCAAGGGCAGGTCGGCCAATTCGGCCTGTTTGCCCAGCGCTTCCTGCAGGTAGTTTTCCCCGACATCGCGGGCCCCGGCAGCGTACAGCTCACGCACCGCGCTGGCGGGTTTGGTCTTGCTCACCGCCAGCAGTTTCACGCTGGCAGGGGCTCGCCCGGCGGCCTCGGCGGCGCGCTGGATACGGGCAGCGAGGGTATTGAGGTTGTCTGCTAGGGTGGACATGGTTCAACGCCGGCGGCTCGAGGGTCGCCGCATTCTACCTGCTCTATTGCCCTTGGGGAGTCTCATGGACGTGACTGCACTCCTGGCCGAAGCCGCCCGCGCGGGCGCCTCGGACCTGCACCTGGCCAGCGGCGAGCCGCCCGTGCTGCGCGTCGATGGCGAGCTGCAACGCCTCGACCTGGCGCCGTTGCTCGCTACCGATCTGCTCAGCGCCCTGGCGCCCTGGCTTAACGACGAGCAGCAGCGGCAGTGGACCGACGGCGAAGAGCTCGACCTCGCACTCGATCTGCCCGACCGCCGCCGCGCACGCCTGAACCTGTTCCGCCAGGCCCACGGCCCCGCAGCCAGCCTGCGGCTCATCCCCAGCGGTATTCCCAGCCTCGATCAGCTCGACCTGCACGCCGTGTATGCCGCCATCGCCACCCTGCAGGACGGCCTGGTGATCATCGGCGGCCCCACCGGCAGCGGCAAATCCAGCACCCTCGCCGCGCTGATCGACCAGCTCAACCGCGACCGCCCCCTGCACATCATCACCCTCGAAGACCCCATCGAGATCATCCACACCCCCCAGCGCAGCCTGATCAATCAACGGGAAATCAGCCGCCACAGCGCAAGCTTCACCCAGGCCCTGCGCAGCGCCCTGCGCCAGGACCCCGACGTGATCATGCTCGGTGAACTGCGCGACCTCGACTCGATCCGCCTGGCCCTGCGCGCCGCCGAAACCGGCCATCTGGTACTGGCCACCGTGCACACCCGCTCGGCGGTGAGCAGCATCGAGCGGTTGGTGGAAGTGTTCGCGGCCGAGGAAAAAGCGCTGGTGCGGGCGATGCTGGCCGACTCGCTGCGTGTGGTGATTGCCCAAGTGCTGGTCAAGCGTTCAGGCGGCGGTCGTGTGGCCGCGCGCGAAGTGCTGATCGGCACACCCGCCGTGCGCAATCTGATCCGGGAAGGGCGGTTGGCGCAGGTGTACTCGGCGATGCAGACGGGGGGAGGGGTGGGGATGGTGACGATGGAGGGGGCGCTGGAGCGGTTGCGGCAAACGGTGGAGGCGGTGACTTAATGGGCGTTCGGATGAAGCGCTCGCCATCGAGAATTCGCGTAGAGTTTGGCGCTCTTGTTATCGATGACTTGAGATTGCACAGGCGTTGCAACAGCTGGAGGGTTCAAGTGTGTTTCTGGCTTCAACGGTAAAGCACTACGAAGAAGATGAAGTGCTCATTCTGGCGCTTGCTGATGATGCGATGGAGCCCGAGCATTTCATCATCATTGCGCGGCTGGACGAAGATACGAACGCTGCGGTTGATGAAGGAATAGGATTACAGACCCAGGATGCTGCCTATGAAATGGCGCAGGCCATTTCGAGTGTGACGTTTGATGGAAACAGGTTTGAGATCGGCCTTCGTGAAGCGGTGGTCGAGCACTTTGGTACTTCAGTCGTTGCAGCAGAATTAGTGGGCGAGGCGCGGGCTTTGGCTGAGCATCAGAAAATACTCAGGCAAGCGATTACGGCGATTTTCAAGGGGAGCGACGTCCAGCTGAGGCTGGGGGCTGCGGATAGCTTCTGATCATTTCATTGGAGCGGATCGACAAGCGTCATTCGGTTTGACGGAGGGCTGTATGTTACGCAACAACCAGTACTACTCACTGGCTGAGATCATTGACGATGTCAGACTGCAAGGCAACACCGGGGATGATTTCTGCCTGTATGGGCAGGATAGAGAAGGCATGGACCTGCAACAGCCTTATATGGTCGCTGATTATCCCGATGTAGTCGGAGATCGCGTCGTCAACCCTGACGCGGTGCAGGCAGAAGGGCTGGGTTATGTGTATTCAGGACAACAGTTCGCGGATGTGATTTCAGTGGTGATGATGCAGAAGCCTGAGGCGGGGTATGCGGAGTGTGTCAGGGCGTTGGATCATTATCAGGAGCATGATGCGTTTTTGGAGTTGTGAGGCTGCGGGTTTAGGATGAAGCAATCATCCGATTCAAGAGCGAGCCCATATGGCCAATGCCTGTCAGTTGATGCGCGTTGCAGACAGTGGGGCTGCATCGCAGCCCATCGCGGCTGAAGCCGCTCCCACAGATTTTGTTTGAGCGGCTTCAGCCGCGATGGAGCGCAAGCGGTCGCTGCACTATAACTGACTGGGGTTAGGCCATAGGGCCCCTCGAGTTTTGCGCTAGCGCGCTGTCTTGTCTTCTGACAGAACACGGAGAGCTGCTGCCGCGAGGAAGCCAGATCGGCTTCTTTGTTCAGGATGACTGGCGACGTAGTTATCGATTCGTTGCAGCAGGTATTCAGGCAGCGTGGCGTTGAAGCGAACGGATTTGCCGAGATACGGCGTAATGTCGAACTCGACGACGGCCCAGACGCCTCCAGCGAAGTCTGGATTGCCGAGGTGAGCGTCGATTGGCTGGCTTTGAGGCAGGGGCTCCCCATCAGCAACGGACCCCTCACAGTAAAGCGCCAAGGCTTCAAGCACATTGTCCAAGGCCTCTTCAACGGTGTCTCCACCGCTAAAGCAGCCTGGGGCGTCTGGGACGATCACGCCGTAATCAGAGTCGGGGTCCTTGTGGATCACCACTGGAAATTTCATTGGGTTCTCCTGATAGAGAAAGGGTGTACCACCCTGCGGGTGAGCTGCGCTGCGATTTTTCTGATCGACGTCATTTGAGCCCAGCCGCCTTGAGAATGCTGTTCAATGTGCCTATTGGAAGCTGGACTTTCGGATGGGGCACGACCACCTTTCCGGGTTTCGATGGGTGTTTGAAGTAGTGATGGCTGCCTCTGATGCCGGTTAACTTCCACCCGTCGGCTTCCATCAGTTCGATCACCTCTCGACTCCGCATGCGCTCTCCGTTGTGTTTTTTGTGTGTATGGTACACATCGGGCCGTGACAAGTCAGCCGATGTGGCACAGCATAGGCCGATGTCTATGACCTACTCATGCCTTGCGCTCATGCGGGCAGCGACCACATTGATCCGATCGTTCCCTGGTTCGTAGCTCAGAAAGCGTTCAAGGTGGCGTGCGTGCAGGACTCTCATTGCAGGTCTGGCGATACCTGACAGAACACTTCTGCAGCTTCTGTTTGGTTCAACCCTGTTGCGATTACTGGCAGCGCTTCAGAAATAGCCCGCCCTCATCCGTCTAGACATAACGCGACCGATTCTCCCTCACGGCCCCAGCGAGAGCCCGGTCACGGGGGAGCGTGTAGTCATCCGATCACGATGGGATCAGGCCTGGAACCTATGCTTCGCACACTCGCTGGACTCTTGGGCGCATGCCTCCTTTTCGCTGCAACGCTGAGCGGTGCAGCACCCGTGACCCTGGACGGCACCGAACAATGGTCGATGCAGAGCGCTGAAGGCCGCGAGTACCGCATCATGATCAGCCTGCCCGAGGGCGATGCGCCGCCCAATGACGGCTACCCGGTGATCTACCTGCTCGACGGCAACGCCTACTTTCCCAGCTTCCACGCGGCCAAACGCGCTCAAGCGCGGTTTCGAAGTTCGATTCTGGTCGCCATCGGCTACCCCAGCGATACCCCGCTGGACTTCACGCGACGTGCCTTCGACCTGACGCCTCCCGCACCGCCCGAGCGCAACACACCGCCGCAGGGTGGCCGTGACCTGCTGCTGACCTTCATCGAAACGCGCCTCATGCCCAAGGTTTCCAAGCACTTCAAGGTCGACCAGGCGCAGCGCAGCCTGATCGGTCACTCGTTCGGCGGCATGTGGGGCATCTACGCACTGTTCACGCGGCCAACATTGTTTCAGCAGGTGGTGGCCGTGAGCCCGAGCCTGTGGTGGCGTGATCAGCACCTGCTGGCGCCCGAGCGCGTCTTCACCGAGCGTGCGCGCAGCGAGCGACTGGATCTGACCCAGACCAGCCTCAGCATCGTGATGGCAGAACGGGATTCGGTACAGATGATCCGCGATGCCCGCAGCTTGTCTACGCGATTGCAGACGTTGTCGGATTTGGGAATGCGCAACGGGTTCATGATCGAAACAGGGGAGGATCACACCTCGGTGCCGTTCCGCATTCCCAATCAGGTCCTCGGCGAGCTGCTGGGCAACCGGCGTTGAGGGCCGGCAGGCGCGGCGGTCCGGCTCATCGTTGAGGGTGTGGGTCGCAGAGTGAATCGAGCGTCATGCAGATGGATGAACGGTCGACGCGCGCCGGGTGGCGCAAGCGCAAATGATTCTCCTTTGTGATATTTTCCCGCGCCTGCTTCCCTGCCCCCAAGGTTGCGTTCATGTCCGGCTCTGATCTCAAGGCGTTGTACCTTGCCCATCGCGGCGAAATTCAGGAGTACCTGGATCGGCGCCTGCGTTGCAAGGAGACCGCCGCCGACCTCACCCAGGACACCTTCATTCGCCTGTCCGAGCAGATGAAGCGGACCCCCATCGCCAACTTCCGCGCCTACCTGTTCTCCAGCGCCCGCAACCTGTTCATCGACCACATCCGCCGTCAGGTGCACCGCAAGGGCACGCCCCTGGACGATCAAGCGGCTGACAGCCTTGAGGCATCGACGCCCACCCTTGAACAGGCCGCCATCGCCCACCAACGACTGGCCACCCTGAACCAGGTCATCGAAAGCATGCCCGCCCCGTGCCGCGAAGTGTTCCTGCTGGTACGCGTCGAAGGGCTGACCTACGCTGAGATCGGCCAACGCCTGGGCATCCCGTCGAAGACCGCCTACAGCCGCATGGTGCGGGCGCTCGACCTGCTCAAGATCGGCATGGCCGAATGAGCGCCGCGCCAGGCTTGCGCGCCAACGCGCCTCAGACGCGCACGCCCTCGCTGGACTACAATCCGCCACCCGCCCAAGCCGAATACCACCCTGATGCGTGCTGAGCCTCCACCCACAGACAAGCTGCCGCCCGACGATGCCATCAGCCATCAGGCGAGTTGCTGGTTCGCCCTGAGCCAGGGCGGCTCACCGACCCAGGCCGAGCGTGCCGCGCTGGCTGCATGGCTGGCCGCAGACCCCCGGCATCGGGCGGCCTATGGCGAGCTGGAGCAGCTCTGGGCGATAACCGCTCAACTGCATCCGGCGCAGCCTGCCGCCGCGCCGGCGTCGACGTTCAGCTGGAACGCCAGCGTCCTCTCCG
>NZ_DAMCCR010000085.1:0-18782 GCF_032058845.1 Pseudomonas sp.
CCGCCGGCGGCGCCCTACGTGGTGTTCCTGCACGGCACCACCTGGGCCACCAAGCACTGGCCCGAGGCCTACTGGCGCGAGCTGGCCGAGCGCATGGGCCAGCGCAGGCTGCAGGTCTGCCTGCCGTGGGGCAACGAGGCGGAAAAGGCGCGTGCCGAGCGTATCGCCCAGGGCCTGAGCAACTGCCAGGTGCTGCCGCGCCTGAACCTGATCGGCGTGGCCCGTGTGCTGGCCGCGGCCAAGGCCTGCGTGGCGGTGGACACCGGCCTCGGGCACCTGGCTGCGGCGCTGGATGTGCCGACCATCTCCCTGTTCGGCCCGACCAACCCGGGCCTTACCGGCGCCTACGGGCGTGCTCAGGTGCACCAGGCCAGCGATTTTCCCTGTGCACCGTGCCTGCAGAAAAAATGCACCTACAAGCCGAGCGCCGAGGACCTGCGCCGGTTCGACCTCAAACGTGAGTGGCCGCTGTGCTTCACTCGCCTGAATCCCGAGCATGTAGCGCGCCGGTTGAGCGCGCTGCTGCTGACTGAGGATGTTCGTTGATGCAACTGGCTTTCGTGCTCTACAAGTATTTTCCCTTTGGCGGCCTGCAGCGCGACTTCATGCGCATTGCCCTGGAGTGCCAGCAACGCGGCCATCAGATTCGTGTCTACACGCTGATCTGGGAGGGCGACATTCCGCCCGGTTTCGAAGTGTTGGTGGCGCCGATCAAGGCCGTGTTCAACCACCGGCGCAACGAGAAGCTCAGCGCGTGGATGGCGGCCGATCTGGACAAGCGTCCGGTCGATCGCCTGATCGGTTTCAACAAGATGCCGGGCCTGGACGTGTATTACGCCGCCGACGGCTGCTTTGAAGACAAGGCACAGAACCTGCGCGGCACTCTGTACCGCCGCTGGGGGCGTTATCGACACTTCGCCGAGTACGAACGCGCCGTGTTCGCGCCTGAGTCCAGCACCCAGGTGCTGATGATCTCCGAGGTGCAGCAGCCGCTGTTCGTCAAGCATTACGCCACCCCGGCCGCGCGTTTCCACCTGTTGCCCCCGGGCATTTCCCAGGACCGCCGTGCGCCCGACAACGCCGCTGAAATCCGCGCCGCCTTCCGCAAGGAATTCGACCTGGGCGATGACGAGCTGCTGCTGGTGCAGATCGGCTCCGGGTTCAAGACCAAAGGCGTCGACCGCAGCCTCAAGGCGCTGGCCGCCTTGCCTGCAGCATTGCGCAAGCGCACCCGGCTGATGGTCATCGGCCAGGACGACCCGAAAGTGTTCCAGCTGCAGAGCGCGGCCCTGGGCCTGGGCGAGCAGGTGCAGTTTCTCAAGGGCCGCAGCGACATTCCGCGCTTCCTGCTCGGCGCCGACCTGCTGATCCACCCGGCCTACAACGAAAACACCGGCACGGTGTTGCTCGAAGCCTTGGTCGCCGGGCTGCCGGTACTGGTGTCGCGGGTCTGCGGCTACGCCCATTACATCGAAGAGGCCGACAGCGGCCTGGTGCTCGACGAGCCGTTCGAGCAGGCGCAGTTCGACGCCTACCTGGCACGCATGCTGGAAAACCCGCCAGCGCGCGTCGACTGGTCGCGCAACGGGCTGGCCTTTGCCGCCACCGCCGACCTGTACAGCATGCCGCAGCACGCTGCCGACGTGATCCTTGCCCCGGAGGCCGCATGACACTGATTCTGGCCGAACCGTTCAAGCAGCTGTGGGCCGGGCGCGATCCCTTCGAGGCCGTCGAGGCGCTGCAAGGCGAGGTGTACCGCGAGTTGGAAGGGCGCCGTACCCTGCGCACCGAGGTGGCGGGGGCCGGTTATTTCGTCAAGATTCACCGCGGTATCGGCTGGGGTGAAATCTTCAAGAACCTGTTCAGCGCCAAGCTGCCGGTGCTCGGCGCCGGCCAGGAATGGCGGGCCATCGAGCGCTTGCACGAGGCCGGTGTGCCGACCATGACCGCGGTGGCCTACGGCGAGCGCGGCAGCAACCCGGCGACCCAGCATTCGTTCATTGTCACCGAAGAGCTGGCGCCCACCGTCAGCCTGGAAGACTTCAGCCTCGACTGGCGCCAGCAGCCGCCGGCACCTGCCCTCAAGCACGCGCTGATCGCCGAAGTGGCAGGCATGACCGGCACCATGCACCGCGCCGGGGTCAACCACCGCGACTGCTACATCTGCCACTTCCTGCTGCACACCGACCGGCCAATCACGCCGGGCACGCTGAAGCTGTCATTGATCGACCTGCACCGCGCGCAGACGCGCGCGCGCATCAGCCGCCGCTGGCGTGACAAGGACCTGGCCGCGCTGTACTTCTCGGCGCTGGACATCGGCCTGACGCAACGCGACAAGCTGCGCTTCCTGCGTGGCTACTTCCAACGCCCACTGCGCCAGGTACTGCGCGACGAAGCGGCGCTGCTGACCTTTCTCGAACAGAAGGCGCAGAAGCTCTATGCGCGCAAGCAGCGCTATGGGGACGCACTCTGATGGCCGGCTGGACCCTGGAGCCCGGTTATCGACACCTGGCCACGGACTTCGGCAGCCTGGACGCGGTGTTCGCCATCGAGGGCGAGCGCCTGACCCGCGACCCGCTCAGCGAAGTGGTGCGCATCGAGCGTGACGGCGTGAACTACTACGTCAAGCGCTACACCGGCGCCGGCAAGGGCCTGCGCCGCTACCTGGGGCGCCCGCGCATCAAGGCCGAATGGCAGAACCTCAAGCAGTTCGCCAAGTGGCACATCCCCACCGCTGAAGTGGTGGCCTGGGGGCTGGAGCGCAAGGGCCTGGCCTTTGGCCGTGGGGCGATGATCACCCGCGAGCTGCCGCGCACCGAAGACCTCTCGGTACTGGCCGATCGCAACGACGCGCGCCTGGCCGACCGCCCCTGGGTCGCGCACATCAGCCAGCAACTGGCCCGGCACACCCGGGTGATGCACGATCACCACTTCACGCACAACGACCTGAAGTGGCGCAACCTGCTGGTGGACGACCAGGCCACGCTGTTCTTCATCGACTGCCCCACGGGTGACTTCTGGCGCGGCTTCATGCTGCGCCACCGCGTCATCAAGGACCTGGCCTGTCTGGACAAGGTGGCCAAATACCACCTGTCAGCGACCCAGCGCCTGCGCTTCTACCTGCAGTACCGCGGCCACCCGCGACTCAATGCCACTGACAAGCAGCGCATTCGCCAGGTGCTGAGCTTTTTCGAGGGAAGGGAATGACCGATTACCTGGCCAGCAGTGACCTTGCCCTGTTGCAGCGTCATGGCCTGAACGATTTCGAAGCGCTATGGGCGCTGCAGCTCGAAGCGGTCGATGAGCCCAACACCGCACGCGGTGGCTGGAGCAGCGTCTATCGCCTGGAGCTGGAGGGCAAGGGCTACTACCTCAAGCGCCAGTGCAACTACCTCACGCGGACCTTGCACGCGCCCCTTGGCGAGCCGACCTTCGCCCGCGAGTTTCGCAACATCAGCCGCTATGAAAAGCTGCGCATTCCGGCCTTGCAGGCGGTGTTCTATGGCGAGCGCAAGGACAAGGACGAGCACCGGGCGGTCCTGCTGACCCGCGCGCTCGACGAATGGAACGACCTGGACGGCTTGCTGGCGCGATGGCCGCAACTGCCGGTCGGGCAGCGCGAGGGCATTCTGCGCGCCTGCGGCCAACTGGCGCGCACGCTGCACGCTGCGCGGCAGGTGCATGGCTGCTTCTACCCCAAGCATATTTTCCTGCGCGAGCGCCGCGATGGCTGGCAGGCGCAACTGATCGACCTGGAAAAAACCCGGCCCTTGCTGTTTGGCCGGCGTGATCGCCTGAAAGACCTGGAACCCCTGATGCGTCGGGCCGGCGCCTGGAGTGATGCCGACGTGCGCACCTTGCTGGCGACCTACCTGGCCCAACCCGCCGACAGCGCGCTGGTGAGCGACTGGCAACAGCGCCTGGCGGGCCGACGTCGTAGCAAAGAGGCGCGCTGATGCTGCTGTCTGAACTCAAGCAGGCAGGGCGTCAGCCGACCCTGCCGATGTCCATCCGCCTGGCCGATGCTGCCGGGCCGTCTGATCTGCAATTGCTCAGCCTGTTGCGCGTGCTGCCGGGCCAGCGTTATGTGGGCGCCGCGGTGTGGCGCGGCACCCCGGTCCTGGCCAAGCTGTTGGTGGGTAGCAACGCCGCACGGCATTTCCAGCGCGAGCTCGATGGCGTACGCCTGCTGGCCGCACAAGGTCTGACCACGCCCACCCTGCTGGCCGATGGCCTGGTCGACGACCAGGGCGGCTGGTTGCTGTTCGAGTACCTCGACCATGCCCAGAGCCTGGGCGACGCCTGGCAGCAGGTCGAGCAGGCGCCTGCGTTGAGCGACGGTCAGCAGACGGTCATCGCTCAAGCCCTGGGCGCCGTGGCGCAGATGCACGCCGTGGGCCTGTGGCAGGACGATCTGCACCTGGACAACCTGCTGCGCCAGGACGATCGCCTGTACCTGATCGACGGCGCCGGCATCAAGGCCGAAACCCCGGGCAAGCCGCTGTCACGGCAACGTGTGCTGGAAAACCTCGGCGTGTTCTTCGCCCAACTGCCCAGACGCCTGGAACCGTTTCTCGAAGAACTGCTGGTGTATTACCTGCTGAGCAACGCCGAGCACGCGCTGCCGCTCGAAGCGTTGCAGAAGCAGATCGACAAGGTGCGCACCTGGCGGCAGAAGGATTACTTGGAAAAGGCCGGCCGTGAGTGCAGCCTGTTCAGCGTCGAGCGCACGCTATCGGGTGTCCAGGCGATCCGCCGCAGCGAGGTGCAGGCACTGCAGCCGGTGTTGCAGCAGGCCGATGCGCTGATCGCCCAGGGCCACCTGTACAAGACCGGCGGCGCCGCCAGCGTAGCGCGGATCGAGGTCGCCGGGCGCCGCCTGGTGCTCAAGCGCTACAACATCAAGAACGCCGCCCATTGGCTCAAGCGCTTCTGGCGCCCGAGCCGGGCCTGGCATTCCTGGATCGAAGGCAATCGGCTGCTGTTTCTCGAGATCGCCACGCCGCGTCCGCTCGCAGTGCGCGAGCAGCGCGTGCTGGGCCTGCGCAGTCGCGCCTACCTGATCACCGAGTACATCGATGGCCCCGACCTGAGCGAATGCTTTGCGCCCCATGTGCACAGTGGTCAGGCGCCGCAGGATCAGGTCGATGCGCTGGTGCAGGTGATGGAGCAGCTGATCGGCGCGCGGATCAGCCATGGCGACTTCAAGGGTCACAACCTGTTCTGGGTGAACGACCACTGGTCGCTGATCGACCTCGATGCCATGTGCCAGCACACCACCCAGCTCAGCTTCGCCAAGGCCTACGCCCGTGATCGGGCGCGGCTGCTGCGCAACTGGCCGAGCGACAGTGCCTTGTATCAGCGCCTCGACGCAGTGTTGCCGCGACTCACGGCGTAGGCCGCCGGCAGCGCCAGCCAGTCGCTGCTACGCCCTGCCTGGCGTACACGGACGCGCCATTCGCCGTGTTGCCAGCGCAGGATGGCCCAGACGCTGACCGCGTTCTCGGGTTGCCTTGGAATCGACAGGTGATAGTGGTCATCCAGCAGGTGGGCACGCAGTGCCAGGGCATGCTGGCCGGCCAGCAGGTACAGCTGCCCCTCGAGGCGGTACAGGCCATCTGCGTCCAGCGACTCGCCCCCGACCGGCCGTTGCGGCAAGCGGCAGTCGGCGAAGAGGGTCGGCAGGTCTGGCAAACCGTCGAACCACAGCACGGGCGAGTCCACCACCCACTCCCCATCGGTGCGACGTTTGACCGGCACTTTCACATAGGCGTCGGGCATCCGCGGGTCGACGACGCGCCAGCGGTAGCCGTCGAACGCCACTTGGTAATGGGTGCCGGTGGTGTCCCTGATGTAGTAGAGGCTCAGGCCAGGGTAGGGCGATGCCTGCTCATAGATGCCCTCCTTGTGAATGCCGTCGACGCGATAGTGCAGGCGTGCAGGGTTCAGGTTGACGGCGCCCGAGGGCGGCAGTTTCAGTGGTGGGGCCGGCGGTATGGCGCGGATGGCGCGGCGGATCACGGTGGTGCCGCCAATGCTGTTGACTGCATCGCTGGCGTGGGTGAAGGCCTCGACCAGGTGTTTGAGCACACCCACCCGATCCGTCTGCTTGAAAGCGGCCTTGGCATCGAGGACCGACAAAATCGAGCGCGCCAGCGCGACGGCGGTCAGCCCACGGGTCGGGAGCACCAGGCTGATCAGGTCCAGTAGCACCGACAGGCTGTGCAGTGTCAGCTCGCCCAGCAGCTCCAGCTTGGTATGGGTGCCAGCGTCCACGGCCTCGAGGGCGACATCCACTTCGGCACGATAACGGGCCTGTTGGAAGTTGCCCGTGATGACCGGTTGCTGCACATGCGCGCCCAGCCCGCCTTTGGTCAGCCAGCGCTCGAGGAGCGCCGGATCGGTCAGCGGCAGGCGGTCCTTGACGTACTCGCGCAGTGCGGGGTTGGCGCGCAGTGCCCTGAGCAGGTGGCGGGCGTTGCGAAATTCCCGCCAGGCCCGGCGATCCGGGGCATCGGGGGTGTACACCAGAAACCGGTGCAGGTCAGGGCTGTCGGGGGTGATCAGCGTCACGTCATGCAGGGTGTGACCGGCGATCAGCAGTTGCCGCACGCTCAGGCGCGGGAGGTACAGCGCGCCGCGTGCGCCGCTGTCGGGATGTTCGAGCACCTGGCTGATCCAGTGAAATCCTCGCTCGAAAGGGTCGTCGAGAAAGTGTCCGGCATAGCGCGCCTTGGCGGCCTCGGCACGCATTCGGGCACGGCTGATGGCCACGTAGCTGTCCCTGCGCCACTGTGCTTGCGCGGAGCGCAGCAAATGAGCGCGCAGGTACTGGCTGTAGCTTTCGCCGACGTTCAGTTCACGGACCAACTGCTTGATCTCACTCGCCGTGATGCCGGCCACGTTGCGTTGATCCTGTCGATGGACCCGTGCAGTGAGCCAGTAGTCGATGTCGAGCAGTCCGACATTGAGCAGTGCCAGCTCATCGAGGCGGTAGGTCTGGCGCACCAGCTCGATGGTGTCGCCCACCTGGGGGCGGTTGGCCACTGGAATCCAGCCGCTGGTCAGGCCCGGCAGCAACAGGGGACCACGTTGTCGGGCCAAGGTGACGCTGACATACACGTCGAGCGGATCGATATCCAGTTGATAGCGCTGACGCAGCCCTGCGCGCAGGCGCTCGCAGGTCCAGGTCAGCAGGCTGTTGCGGTCGACGAACTGCGCCTGGCTGAGAATGCCAGGCGCCGCCGCTTGGTCGATGGCGATCACCAGCTCCTGCAGGGTTTGCATGATGTGGGTCAGCCCCTGGGCAGAGGCATTTCTGAGCCAGGCGGGGGAATTGCGTTCCAGCAGCAAGCCGTAGCGGGTCTGCAGCGCGGAACGGCTATCGACCCAGGGCAGCAGGTCGCCGACCTCTTGCAGACGGGTCTGCAGGGCGTCCCAGTCCAGTGGCGACGCCTGCGCGGCATCCTGCCAGACGCCGTTCAACGCCGCGTACTGACCCTCGATAACCGCCTGTGCCTGCGCCTGCAGCATGTCGTCATTGAACCAGTCGTAGCGCAGCCGTTGGGCATTGTGCGCCCGCTCACGGTCCTGCTCGCTGTCCAGGTGGCGCAGCAGCGGACGGCTCTGCTGCGGGTCATCCAGGCGTTCACACAGCTCCACGTGCAGGTCGGCCAGGCTGTCGAAGGCCTCGATTCCATGGGACAGGCTGTAGAGCAGCGCGTACTCGCTGGGTTGACGAGGGTCAGGCATGGTGCCTTCCGGGCCGCCCTCCACGATCACGAAAGCCCCACGCAAGCTGTTGCGCCAATGGGGGCTGGTGATCTCCAGAAGCGGTCGATAGATCTGCGGCCGCGCCGCGCTGGGCAGGTGCTGGCGCTGCGAGGGCAAGGGCAGGTTGACGCAGGTGGTCAGCAATTGCGCATGGCCCGAACCCAGCGTGTGGTCGCCGACGCGCAAGACGATTTGCGCCAGCAGTTGCTCGCGCAGCAGCGCGCTCAACCGGGTACGGCGACTGGCGCCTTGGGGTGGAGCGTTCAGCCAGTAATCGGCCAAGGCACTGAAGTACTGCTGGCGTGCCGCGAGCGGTGACAGGTTGCGGTCGGGTAGCGGTGCGGCAGCCAGCAAGGCGCTCAGCGGTTGATCGAAAGATTTGAAGTGTTCCAGGCTCATGGCGGTGGCTCGGTTGTTCAGGAGCCCTGCACGCTGGCAGTCGAGCGCTGATCAGACGGGGTAGCGATCTACCTCACTGCGGGGCGGCGCGTGCAGACACGTCCACAGGGCGATGCCGCAGCGCAAGCGCCGACCCCTGCCATGGATCAATCAGAGCCCAGGGTGATGGTCGTTGCGCCGGCGCCACGCGCTCAGTTGCTGCTGCAGTTGCAGCGGGCTGTCGAGCTGCTGGCGGCGGGCCTGGCTGAACAGGATCAGCATCAGTTCGGCGGTCACCTGGGCGTCGGCGCTGGCGTGGTGACGCGCCTGCACCTGCAGACCGAAGCGCTTGATCCAGTCATCCAGCCCCGCCTCGCGCAGCACCGTGTCGGGGTTGAGCATGGGCGCCAGCTGCGCGACATCCAGGAAAGCATGTTGCAGGCGGTGGCCGAGACTGTCTTTCAGTGCGCGCGTCAGCATGTGCTGGTCGAACGCCGCGTGGAATGCCAGCACCGGGCTGTCGCCGATGAACTCGAGCAGGTCCAGCAGCGCATCGGCCGGGTCACAACCGGCGGCCAGGGCGCTGGGCCCCAGACCGTGGATGAGCACGCTGGACGTGGTTTTCTGTGCAGGGCGGTGCAGGGTGCGTTCGAACTGCTGGGCAAAATCGATCGCGCCGTCCTCGATGGCCACGGCGCCGATCGACAGCACCTGATCCCGGTTCAGGTTCAGCCCGCTGGTCTCGAGATCGAGCACCACCCAACGTTGCTCACGCAAGGTGCAGGGTTGCCACGGCGCCGGGGCAGGCAGCTGTACCAGGCGGGCCTTGAGCGACTCGCGCAGCGGTGATGCAGCGGGTTTGAACCAGCTGAACAATTTCATGGCTGGCCTTGTACCGTCACGCTGCCTGGGCGCCACCGCGCCTGCTGCGCTGGTGATGCCGTCAGCCTTGTCCAGGTGTGCACGCTCACAGCTGGTACCGCAGCGCCAGGCTGCTCTGCAGACGTTGAGCCTGGCGCAGGGATTCACGCAGGATGCGTCGGTCGAGGTGGTTGAGGCTGTCGGGGTCGAGGCGGTTGCTGTAGGCCTGGTTGTCGCGGCTCTGGCGCTGGTGCTGCTGCATGCGCGTTTGCTGAATGAAGTGGTAGGCCTCTTCGAAGGCCGCTGCGTCGAGCGGCTCGATGACGCCACGGCGCGCCAGCTGGCGCAGGCGTTCCAGGGTGTTGTTGGCGCCGATGCCATTGGCCAGGGCCAGCAGCCGCGCGCCATCGACGAAGGGCGTCAGGCCCTGCACCTTGAGGTCCAGGGTGGCGGTCTTGTCGTTGCCTTGGCGCGTGAGGACGAAGTCGCGCAGGCGGCCCACGGGTGGGCGCTGGCGCAGGGCGTTTTCCGCCAGCATGCGCTGGAACAGGCGGTTGTCTGCCACCTGAGCCAGGATGCCCTGACGCAACTGCTCGCAGCCTTGCTCGTCACCCCACACCGCGCGCAGGTCGAAATAGATGGTCGAGCCCAGCAGGTTCTCTGGGCTGGCCTCGCGAATGAATCCGGCAAAGCGCCGCGCCCACTCGTTGCGCGACAGGCACAGCTCGGGGTTACCCGCCATCACGTTGCCTGTGCACAGGGTGAAACCGCAGCGCGCCAGGCTCTGGTTGATCTGGCGGGCCAGCGGCAGCAGTTGGCCGCGAATCCGTTCAGCGTCATGCGCATCGCCGGCCTCGAACAGAATGCCGTTGTCCTGATCGGTGTACAGCGTCTGCTCGCGGCGCCCCTCGCTGCCAAAGCACAGCCAGGTGAACGGCACGCCCGGGTCGCCGTGTTCGGCGAGGATCAGCTCGATGACCCGGCACACGGTGTGGTCGTTGAGCAGGGTGACTATCTGGGTAATCTGTGTCGATGAGGCGCCATGGGCCAGCATGCGCTCGACCAATTGGCCAATTTCGCCACGCAGTGCCACCAGCGTCTCCACACGCGCAGCATGGCGGATGGTGCGCGCCAGGTGCACCAGGTCGACCCGCTGCAGGGAAAACAGATCGCGCTCCGATACCACGCCGCACAGGCGCTGCTCATCGACCAGGCACACGTGGGCAATGTGCCGCTCGGTCATCGCCAGCGCAGCGTCGAAGGCGCTGGCCTGTGCGCTGAGGCAGAACGGTGCGGCGGTCATGTAGCGGGCAATGGGCGCGTGCAGTTCGGCGGCGGGGTCAGCCACCACCTGGCGCAGGTCGCGCAGGGTGAAAATGCCGATGGGGGTACGCTGCGCATCGATGATGACGATGCTGCCGACCTGCTGCTCGTGCATCTGCCGCACTGCTTCGCGCAGCGGCAGTTCGGCGTTGCAGACCACCGGATGGCGCATGGCGAGCTCGCCCAGCGGCGTATTGAGGGAGTACTGGGTGCCGAGGGTTTCGACGGCGCGCTGGCGCACCTGCTGGTTGACCTGGTCGAGCAGGCTGCTCACGCCGCGCAGGGCAAAGTCGCGAAACACCTCTGACAACGAGAACAGGCGAATGAACGCGGCTTTGCTCAGTTGCAGGCAGAAGGTGTCTTCGCCGGCCAGGTGCTCGGTGCGCGTGGCGCGTTCCCCCAGCAGCGCCGCGAGCGGAAAGCACTCGCCGCTGGTGATCTCGAAGGTGGTTTCAGTGTCAGGCCCGACCGCCTGCTGGCGTTCGCCAACCACACGGCCCTGCTTGACGATGAAGAAGTGTGTCACAGGGCCATCAGTCGGCTTGACGATACTCTCGCCGCTGGCGTAGAAGCGCAGCTGGCACTGTTCCACCAGGAACGCCAGGTGGCTGTGCTCCATCTGGTTGAACGGTGGAAAGCGTTGCAGGAATTGCAGCATGCCCTGAATGTTCTGCAGCACTGCTGTCTTGCCCGCCTCTTCGTAGACGTCCTGTTTGCTCATGGCACCGACCGCTCGCTGGGGCCGTGCAGGTCACCGATACGCAGGCCCAGCAGAGGCGAGCGTGTTCGCGCGCACCCTCCAGGCAAGTCACGAAGCCTGAACACACCCTGTGACACTGGGGGATTGGCGAGCACGCCTGCTTCTGCAAGGCGCGTATCGGCGCACTTGGCACAGTCTTTGTTAATACTTGTTCTTGGTTGTAGGCGACATGGTCTGACGATGTCGGTAAAGCGCCCATTGGACGTAAGTCTATGCCCTGACGAAAGCCATGCCCAAGACCCTGATCTGGCTTGGAAAACGCCCGCATCGATGGGGTCAACAGGGCGAGCGGGGGTGAAGGAAGAGGTGGATCGGTCAGGGCGCGAACCGTCATGCGCTACCCTTAAAAAGTGCTAATGCTTGGGTCAAGTGTCAAATTGACGACGAAAGGTTGTGGTTAAAGCGCTGCACAGCGGTCTGAACTGTTTTAACGAGGTTTTTTTGACGAGATGAGCATGGACGAGCAAGCCGACATCCTCAGTGATGCCGAGCGCCAGGCCCTGGCAACCGTGAGTGCACCTTCGAGGCCCGCGTACTCGGTACTGGTGGTGGACGACCACGCGGGCAACCGCGAAGCGCTGAGCTTTTATCTGGGCAGCCGTGGCTGGAATTGCATCGAGGCCGCCAGTGTGAAAAAGGCCCTCGAGGCCTTGCTCATGCGCCCGTCGATCGGCCTGATCATCACCGACCTGCGCATGCAACCTGAAGATGGGCTGTCGTTGATCCGGCAAGTGCGCGCCTCGGAGTGGGCGCAATTGCCGATCATCGTCGTGTCGGGCGACACGGATGTGCAGGAGGCGGTCAAGGCCATGCACCTTGGTGTGCTGGACGTGCTGCTCAAGCCCGTCGATCTCGACCGCTTGCTGGAACTGGTGAGCAAGGAGCTGAACCCGTAGGCCTGCCTACGGGTTCCGGGCAGCGCCTTACTGCGCGTTGCGTGCCTTGAACTCCCGACGCCGACGGTGCAACACCGGCTCGGTGTAGCCATTGGGCTGCTTCGCGCCCTCGATCACCAACTCCACTGCGGCCTGGAACGCAATGTTGCTGTCGAAGTCGCCTGCCAGTGGGCGGTACAGCGCATCGCCCTCGTTCTGCCGGTCGACCACTGCTGCCATGCGCTTGAGGCTTTCCATCACCTGCGCCTGGCTGACCACACCGTGGCGTAGCCAGTTGGCCAGCAATTGGCTGGAAATCCGCAGGGTAGCGCGGTCTTCCATCAGGCCGACGTCGTTGATGTCCGGCACTTTCGAGCAACCCACGCCCTGGTCGATCCAGCGCACCACATAGCCAAGGATGCCCTGGGCATTGTTGTCCAGCTCGTTGCGGATCTCTTCATCGGACCATTTCGTGTCGCCGGCCAGCGGGATGCGCAGGATGTCATCCACCGAGGCTGGAGTGCGCTTGGCCAGTTCGGCCTGGCGCGCCTGCACGTCGACCTTGTGATAGTGCAGCGCGTGCAGCGTGGCGGCGGTTGGCGAAGGGACCCAGGCGGTGTTGGCGCCGGCCAGCGGATGCGCGATCTTCTGCTCCAGCATCGCGGCCATCAGGTCAGGCATGGCCCACATGCCCTTGCCGATCTGCGCGCGGCCTTGCAAGCCAGTGGCCAGGCCAACGTCGACGTTGTTGTCTTCGTACGCGCCGATCCATGGCTGATTTTTCATCACGCCCTTGCGCACCACGGCGCCGGCCTCCATGGAGGTGTGGATTTCATCGCCGGTGCGGTCGAGGAACCCGGTGTTGATGAACACCACGCGTTCGGCAGCGGCCTTGATGCAGGCCTTGAGGTTGACCGTGGTACGGCGCTCCTCGTCCATGATGCCGACCTTCAGGGTGTTGGCCGGCAGGTTCAGCAGCTGTTCGACGCGGGCGAAGATTTCCGCGGCGAAGGCGACTTCTTCCGGGCCGTGCATCTTGGGTTTGACGATGTACACGCTGCCGGTGCGGGTGTTCTTGCGTGGCGTATTGCCATTGAGGTTGTGCACCGCCGCCAGGACGGTGAACAGCGCGTCCTGAATGCCTTCGGGCACTTCGTTGCCCTGGGCATCGAGAATGGCCGGGTTGGTCATCAGGTGGCCGACGTTGCGCACGAACAACAACGAGCGGCCATGCAGGGTCAGGCTGCCGCCGTTGGGTGTGGTGTATTCGCGGTCCGGGTTCAGGGTGCGGGTGAAGGTCTTGCCGCCCTTGCTGACACGCTCGGCCAGATCGCCCTTCATCAGGCCCAGCCAGTTGCGATAGACCAGCACCTTGTCGTCGGCATCGACGGCGGCGACCGAGTCTTCGCAGTCCATGATGGTGGTCAGCGCCGACTCCATGAGGATGTCTTTGACGCCGGCGGCGTCGGTGCTGCCAACCGGCGTGCTCGCATCGATCTGGATCTCGAAGTGCAGGCCGTTGTGCTTGAGCAGGATGGCGGTGGGCGCTGCGGCGTCGCCGTGCAGGCCCAGCAGTTGGGCGTCGTCGCGCAGGCCGGTCGTGCTGCCGCCTTTGAGTGCAACCACCAGCTTGCCAGCGTCGATGCGGTAGGCCGTGGCGTCTTTATGCGAGCCGGCGGCCAGTGGAACGGCTTTGTCGAGGAAGGCGCGGCCGAAGGCGATCACCTTGTCGCCGCGGGCCTTGTTGTAGCCCTGGCCTTTCTCGGCGCCACCTTCATCGCTGATGGCGTCGGTGCCGTACAGCGCGTCATACAGCGAGCCCCAGCGGGCATTGGCGGCGTTGAGGGCAAAGCGTGCGTTCATCACCGGCACCACCAGCTGCGGGCCGGCCATGTGGGCGATTTCTTCGTCGACGTTCTGCGTGGTGGCCTGGAAATCGTCTGCTTGTGGCAGGAGGTAGCCGATGTCCTGCAGGAAACGCTTGTAGGCCGCGGCGTCGTGGGCCTGGCCTTGACGTTGCTGATGCCAGGCGTCGATCCGGGCTTGCAGCTCGTCACGCTTGGCCAGCAGGGCTTTGTTCTTTGGAGCGAGGTCGTTGATGATCTTTTGCGCACCGTCCCAGAACTGCTCGGCGATGATGCCGGTCCCTGGAATGGCCTCGTTGTTGACGAAGTCATACAGGACCTTGGCGACCTGAAGGCCACCGACTTGAACGTGTTCAGTCATTGCTTGCCTCACTCTGCTCAGCGATTTCGCTCATCAAAAAAAGCCTGTAGCGCTGGCTTCAGTGCGCCCCCGTACATGCCCAGCGGGCGGCGGGGTGGCGGCTGAAGGGTGTGTACAGGCGCCTCGGCAGACAACCGGACGGCTTCTTGTAGTCCAGCTCCACGGATACTACATGAAGCAGCACACGGGTGAACATGAGACTAAAAGCGCCGCACTTACCACCATCGGGCTGTAAGAAGCCGCGCCAGGTAGACGCATGTTCGCAAAAAATATAGGAATTGTTCCAGATAAATCTATAAACAGTACACGATTCAGGGTGTGAAGCTGCCTGCGGCAGGTTGCCACGCTTTACCTATAATCAGAAGTCGCTTACGCCGCTGGACGACCCTTCATCGCACAGCGTTGGTTGTCACCCCTTGCGAGGACTGCGCCTTGGACCACCTTGTACTCACCGTGATTGCCCCGGACCAGGCGGGGCAGGTCGAACGTATCGCCCAGTGCATCAGCGATCATCAGGGCAACTGGCTGGAAAGCCGGATGTCGCGCATGGCCGGGCAGTTCGCGGGCATCCTGCGTGTGGCGGTGCCCAGCGAGCAGTACGACGCCTTGGTCGACGCCCTGCAAGCGCTTGGAAGCCATGGCATCCGCGTGCTGGTCGCGCAGAGCGGCACGGAGCCGGTCGCGGCGAGCAAGCCGATCAGCATGGAGCTGGTGGGTAACGATCGGCCAGGCATCGTGCGGGATATCACCCGACTGCTTGCTGAACTCGGTGTCAACGTCGAGCGCTTGAGCACCCAGGTGCAGCCGGCGCCGATGAGCAATGAGCCATTGTTCCAGGCCGAAGCCATGCTGGCCCTGCCACCTGCGCTGACGTTGGAGGCACTGCAGCAGCGCCTGGAAAGCCTGGCCGATGACTTGATGGTGGAGCTGCGCCTGCGCACGGAAGCGTGATGGCGGGTTTGCAGCATGGCATCAAGTCGATTGCAGTCATTTTTGGAGCGGCCGGTCCGGCGCTCCGGTCAGCCGCGATGGGCGGCAAAGCCGGCCTGAGTCAGATAACGCGCAATAGCAGGCAGACAGTGATCGCAGTCTTGGGTCGGCTCCGCCGCCCATCGCGGCTAAAGCCGCTCCTACAGAGGGCCGGGTTGGCCGGGAGACAGTGATGCGTCAGGAAGACGCAGCCAGTGTAGGAGCGGCTTTAGCCGCGATGGGCGGCAAAGCCGCCCTGATGCCACCACCGCGATCCACCGTCATTGCGCAACGGCTGAATTGGGCCGGCTGCGCCGCCCACAGCCTGCAACCTGTATCTAGCGGCATGATCCCCGGCCGTATAAAGCGTCGAACTTATACACAAGCTAAGTTATGCAGGATTTGCGGGGATTGCCCTGTGGATAAACTGGGGGCTTAGCGCGCAAGGCCAGTGGCGATGAGGGATGCAAGCTTTTGCTCAATAAATGTACAGCGGTCGAGCGCTTGTGCACAAAGCGCGGGGACGACCTTGTGGATAACCTTGGGAAAGGTGGGTGCAGGCCATGATCTGTCTGGCCTGCACAGAATTGAGCGTTTTTTGATCAGCGTTTTCGCAGGGTCAGCCAGATATCCACGCTGTATACCGCCAGGCCCGCCCAGATGAACATGAACGCGATCAATGTGCTGGGCGCCAGATGTTCATTAAACAGCCAGACCGCCTGCAACAACACCAGGGTCGGCGCGAGGTACTGCAGAAAGCCCAGCGTGGTATAGGGCAGGTGCCGCGCAGCGGCGTTGAAGCACACCAGCGGCACCAGCGTGACCGGCCCGGCAGCCATCAGCCACAGCGCTTCGCTGGTGCCGTAGAAGGCCGGCTGGGCGCTGATCGCTGTGGGGTGCAACAGCAGCCAGCCGAGCGCCACCGGCACCAGCATCCAGGTCTCGACCACCAACCCCGGCAGTGCGGCGACCGGCGCCTTCTTGCGGATCAGCCCGTAGAAACCGAAGGTCAGGGCCAGCACCAGCGACACCCACGGCAGGCTACCCACCTGCCACACCTGTTGAACCACGCCAGCCAGTGCCAGGCCCACGGCCAGCCATTGCAGGCGCCGCAGCCGCTCACCCAGCAACAGCATGCCCAGCAGCACGTTCACCAGTGGGTTGATGTAGTAGCCGAGGCTGGCTTCAAGCATGCGCCCGGTATTCACCGCCCACACATAGGTCAGCCAGTTGAGCGCGATCAAGCTGCCGCTCAGGGCGAGAATCGCCAGCCGTTGCGGATTCTGGCGCAGCTCGCGCCACCAGCCGGGGTGTTTCCACAGCATCAGCACGATGCCACCGAACAGCGCGGACCAGAGCACGCGGTGAACGATGATTTCCATCGCCGGCACGCTCTGGATGGCTTTGAAGTAGAGCGGGAACAGGCCCCAGATGATGTAGGCCGACAGGCCCAGAAAATACCCGCGACGCGGGTTGGCAGCTTGCATGAGGGGTCCTTGCGGGTGAATCGGTTCGAGGATCGGGTCGTAGGACCAGCGCCCGGCAGAGCCTGACTGCGTACACACTTCAGGCCAACCAGCGGCAGGCCCATTGTAGACAGCCCCGCGCTGGATTCAGAACAATTTAAGCGGCGCTTCGTCCAGCGCGGCGCATTGTTCTCGCAAGGCCAGAATCTGATCGCCCCAATAGCGCGGCTGCCCAAACCACGGGAAGCTGCGCGGAAATGCCGGGTCATCCCAGCGCCGTGCGAGCCAGGCGCTGTAGTGCAACTGGCGCAAGGCGCGCAGCGGCTCGATCAGGGCCAGTTGGCGCGGATCGAAGTCATGGAATTCGTTGTAGCCGTCAATCAGCTCGGCCAACTGGCCCAGGCGCTCCTCACGGTCACCGGCGAGCATCATCCACAAGTCCTGTACCGCCGGGCCCATGCGGCAGTCATCCAGGTCGACGACATGGTAGGCCTCGTCCCGGTGCATCAGGTTGCCAGGGTGGCAGTCGCCGTGCAGGCGAATCACCTGATGGGGCGTACGCGCATAGATGGCTTCGACCCGTTTGAGCAGGTCACGGGCCACCGACTCGAAGGCGGGCAGCAGCTCCTTGGGCACGTGGTTGCCCTCGAGCAGGGTGTTCAGCGAAGCGTGGCCGAAGTTGTCCACCGCCAGCGCTTCACGGTGTTCGAACGCCCGCACAGCGCCGACCGCGTGCAGGCGTCCGAGCAATTGCCCGAGCCGGTACAGCTGGTCGAGGTTGCCCGGCTCCGGCGCGTGGCCGCCGCGGCGCGGAAACAGGCTGAAGCGAAAGCCCTGGTGCTCGAACAGTGTGCGGCCCTGGTGCAGCATCGGCGCCACCACCGGCACGTCGCAGCCCGCCAGCTCGGCGGTGAAGGCGTGTTCTTCGAGGATGGCAGCGTCGGTCCAGCGATCCGGGCGGTAGAACTTGGCGATCAGCGGCTGGGATTCGTCGATGCCCACCTGATACACGCGGTTCTCATAACTGTTCAGGGCCAGCACCCGGGCATCGCTGAGAAACCCCAGGCTTTCCACCGCGTCCAGGACCAGGTCGGGGGTGAGGGTATCGAAGGGATGGGACATGACAGGCTCCTGGGGTGAACAGCGGAGGGCCATGGTAGCGCATCGAGATGATGGCACTGCCTGCAGGTTAGAAGAGGCCGCGCCGCCAGGCCCCTGCCGACGGCAACCTCAGGCCGGAATGCCGATCAGCACATACGACGGATGAAACTGCGCACGCAGCGTCTGGCCGGTTCTGATCTGCTGCGCCGCCAGCCAATCGGCTTCAGCCAGCGCACACAGCGTCTGCCCGTTGCCCAACGCCAAGCGCACCTCACCCGGCCCCTCGGCTTCGGTCAGTACGTCTTGCACCGTGGCGTGCAGGCAGTTGCTGCCCGGCTGCGCGGTCTCGTCATCGGCCAGCAAGCGCACCCAGCCGGCCTTGAGCAGGGCCACGGTCATGGTGCCGAGGGTGAGTTCCAGCCGCTCGGTGCTGTCGTGAGTGATCAGCGCGTCGATCTCGAGACCGCCGCCCAGCGCCAGGGTGACGCGATCATGACGGCCCTCGCGGCGCAGCCCGCTGACCTGGCCCTGCAACTGATTGCGCGCACTGGTGCGCAACATCAGACGGCCGAGCAGGTCAAGGTCGCTGGAGGCGTCAGCCGCTTCGAGAAACTGCGCTTGCAGCGCCTGCAGCCGCTGGTACATGCGCAACACGCGTTCGCCTTCCTCAGACAACCGCGCACCGCCCCCGCCACGGCCGCCGGTGCTGCGCTCAACGAGGGGCCGGCTGGCCAGATTGTTGAGTTCATCGATGGCGTCCCATGCCGCCTTGTAGCTGATGCCTGCCGCCTTGGCCGCGCGGGTGATCGAGCCTTGCTCGGCGACGTGCTGGAGCAGGGCGATGCGCTGCGGGCGACGGGCGATGTGTTGGGTCAGGGGCGTCGGCAAGGACATGGCGGGCCTGTAGAGGGGCAGGGCTGGAGCGGCGACGGTGCCTTTGCGCTGCAGGCAAGTCAAGCCGGGCCGGGCCGGGGCGTGCGGGCCAGGCAGTAGACATCGACCCGCACCGCCCCCGCTTCACGCAACAAGGCGGCCAGCGCCCGCGCGGTG
>NZ_DAMCCR010000086.1:0-18569 GCF_032058845.1 Pseudomonas sp.
GCGCGCTTGCGCACGGCCGGGGAGGCGAGGGGCTTGTCACTGGCCTGGCGCGGCACGAGCGGTGCGGCTGCGTGAGGCGCTGCCGCGTGGCGAGGTGAAGTGGTGTCGGTCGTTGCAGCAGCGCTCGGCGATTTGCCGCTGGAAGGGCCTGCTGCGCCGGGGACGGCTGGCTGGCCGTTGGACGTCGCTGGCGACCCGTCAGGCTGCGTAGCGCCAGCCATTGGCTGAGGGGTGGCGGCTGCCTGCGCGGCTGGATCCGGTGCAGTGTGAGCGGCGTGTGATGCATCGCCGCCTTGCGCGGGCGTGTGGTCTGTCGTCGTACTGGTTTCAGCGGCGCGCATCGCGTTACCTGTGGCGTGCGCCTGGCGCTGCGCCGTGGGCGCATCGACATGATTGCCGCTGCCTTGCACCTCGATCCGAATCAGCTCACTGCCCACCGCCATGACCTCGCCCGGCTGCCCGCCCAGCGCGATCACCGTGCCGTGGACCGGCGAGGGGATTTCCACCGTGGCCTTGTCGGTCATGACATCGGCCACCACCTGGTCTTCACTGACCACATCGCCGACCTTGACGTACCACTCCACCAGCTCGACCTGTGCGATGCCTTCGCCGATGTCCGGCATCTTGATGACGTGCGTGCCCATTCAGGCCTCCATGACTTTTTTCAATGCCGCGCCCACCCGCGACGGGCCTGGGAAATACGCCCATTCCTGGGCATGGGGGTAGGGCGTGTCCCACCCGGTGACGCGCTCGATCGGCGCCTCCAGGTGGTGGAAGCAGTGTTCCTGCACCAGCGCGATCAGCTCGGCGCCAAAGCCGCAGGTGCGCGTGGCCTCGTGCACCACCACGCAGCGCCCGGTCTTCCTGACTGACGCGACGATGGTGTCCAGGTCCAGTGGCCACAGGCTGCGCAGGTCGATCACTTCGGCGTCCACGGCGCTTTCTTCGGCGGCCACCTGGGCCACGTAGACCGTGGTGCCGTAGGTCAGCACGGTGACGTCGTTGCCGGGGCGGGTGATCACCGCCTTGTCCAGCGGCACGGTGTAATAGCCGTCGGGCACTGCGCTTTGCGGGTGCTTCGCCCACGGCGTCACCGGGCGGTCGTGGTGGCCGTCGAACGGCCCGTTGTAGAGGCGTTTGGGCTCTAGAAAGATCACTGGGTCGTCACATTCGATAGAGGCGATCAGCAAGCCTTTTGCGTCATACGGGTTGGACGGCATCACCGTGCGCAGGCCGCAGACCTGGGTGAAGGTCGCTTCCGGGCTCTGGCTGTGGGTCTGGCCGCCGTAGATGCCGCCGCCGCAGGGCATGCGCAGGGTCAGTGGGGAAATGAACTCGCCGGCCGAGCGGTAGCGCAGGCGGGCCATCTCCGAGACGATCTGGTCGTAGGCCGGGTACACGTAGTCGGCGAACTGGATTTCCACCACCGGGCGCAGGCCATAGGCGCCCATGCCCACAGCGGTGCCGACGATGCCGCATTCTGAAATCGGTGCGTCGAAGACCCGTGAGGTGCCGTACTTGCGTTGCAGCCCTTCGGTACAGCGGAACACGCCGCCGAAGTAGCCGACGTCCTGGCCGTAGATGACCACGTCGTCGTCACGCTCGAGCATGATGTCCATGGCCGAGCGCAGGGCCTGGATCATGGTCATGGTGGTCGTGGCGGTGGCGGTTTCCGGCGTGATGGTGCTGGTGTGATCGTTCATTTCAGACCCCCAGTTGCTGGCGCTGACGGCGCAGGTGATCGGGCATGTCCTTGTACACATCCTCGAACATCGAAGCGGCGCTGGGGATCTGGCCGTTGGCCAGGGTGCCGTACTGCTCGGCCTGCTTCTGTGCGGCGATGACCTCGGCTTCCAGTTCGCCGCTCACAGTGGTGTGTTCCTCTTCGCTCCAGTGACCGCTGGCGATCAGGTGCTGCTTGAGCCGGGCAATCGGGTCACCCAGCGGGAAGTGGCGCCACTCATCGGCGGGGCGGTACTTGGAGGGGTCGTCGGAGGTGGAGTGCGGGCCGGCGCGGTAGGTCACCCATTCGATCAGGGTCGGCCCCAGGCCGCGGCGGGCGCGTTCGGCTGCCCAGCGCGAGGCGGCGTAGACCGCGATGAAGTCGTTGCCATCGACCCGCAGTGAGGCGATGCCGCAGCCCACGCCGCGGCCGGCAAAGGTGCTGGCCTCACCGCCGGCAATGGCCTGGAAGGTGGAAATGGCCCATTGGTTGTTGACCACGTTGAGGATCACCGGCGCGCGGTAGACGTGGGCAAAGGTCAGGGCGTTGTGGAAGTCCGATTCGGCCGTGGCGCCGTCACCGATCCACGCCGAGGCGATCTTGGTGTCGCCCTTGATCGCCGAGGCCATGGCCCAGCCGACGGCCTGCACGAACTGCGTGGCGAGGTTGCCGCTGATGGTGAAGAAGCCAGCCTCGCGCACCGAGTACATGATGGGCAACTGGCGGCCCTTGAGCGGGTCGCGCTCGTTCGACAGCAACTGGCAGATCATCTCCACCAGCGAGACGTCGCGGGCCATGAGGATGCTCTGCTGGCGATAGGTAGGGAAGCACATGTCGGTGCGATTGAGTGCCAGGGCCTGGGCGCTGCCGATGGCTTCCTCGCCCAGGCTCTGCATGTAGAACGACATCTTTTTCTGGCGCTGGGCGATCACCATGCGGCTGTCGAAGATGCGCGTCTTGAGCATCGCCCGCAGGCCGCGGCGCAGCAGTTGCGGGTCGATGTCTTCGGCCCATGGGCCAAGGGCGTTGCCCTCGCCATCGAGCACGCGGATCAGGCCGGTGCATAAATCGCCGGTGTCGGCCGCATCGACGTCGATGGGGGGTTTGCGCACCTGGCCGGCATCACTCAGGTGCAGGTACGAGAAATCGGTCTGGCAGCCGGGCCGGCCGGTGGGCTCGGGCACGTGCAGCCGCAGGGGGGCGTACTCGTTCATGCTTGTCTACGCTCGCTCGGGTCATTGTTTTTGTGAGCTGTGCAGCGATCTGGCAGGCAAGCGGTGGAGCAGGGCCGGCCAGCGTTGCTTATAGGGTAGAAGTTCGGCCGCAGATTTTTTCTCTGATGTTCATTGCCTTTCGCCTACGGCGCAGATAAACATTCCGTACAACCATAAAAATCCGGTGAATTTGTCTCATGCGCAAACTCGATCGCACCGATATCGGCATTCTCAACAGCCTTCAGGAAAACGCCCGTATCACCAATGCCGAGCTGGCACGCTCGGTCAACCTCTCCCCCACGCCGTGTTTCAACCGCGTGCGGGCCATGGAGGAGTCGGGGCTGATTCGCCAGCAAGTCACGCTGCTGTCACCTGAAGTGCTCGGGCTGGACGTCAATGTGTTCATCCATGTCAGCCTGGAGAAGCAGGTGGAACAGTCGCTGCACCGTTTCGAAGAGGAAATCGCCGAGCGTGCCGAGGTGATGGAGTGCTACCTGATGACGGGCGACCCGGACTACCTGCTGCGCGTCCTGCTGCCGAGCATCCAGGCGCTGGAGCGCTTTCTTGACTACCTCACGCGCCTGCCGGGGGTGGCCAACATCCGTTCCAGCTTCGCCCTCAAGCAGGTGCGCTACAAGACCGCGCTGCCGCTGCCGGCCAACGGCCTGACCTTGCGTGAATGAATCCGCTGTGCCGGCGCATCGGCAATGGCCCTGCACCTCGTATGCCGCCCGGCAGCGGCTGAGCGGCAGCGCATTGGCACGGGAACTGTTCGGCGCGGCGTTCATCGAAGGCTGTGTTGCCACCAAGACCCTCGAACTGACAGATTTTCTCAACCAGATCACCCCATGGGAACGCCGCGTACTTGCCGCCCAGGCCTGATCACGACAGGACCATGATTCATCGCGCCGCCCCGGGGGATCTTTCCTGGGACGATGCACCACAGCGGGGGAGGTTGGCCCGCTGGACTTCACCTGACCCGGGAGCCCGCCAGGGACGTATGCGCACTATCTGGAAGTCGTTTCGCTCGCTGTATTTCGCTGCGCTGATGATGTTGATCGGCTCGGGCCTGCTCAGTACCTACCTGGCCTTGCGCCTGGCGGCCGACGAGGCCGACAGCCTGTGGGCGGGTGCGCTGATGGCGGCCAACTATTTCGGCCTGGCCGTTGGCGGCAAGGTGGGCCACCGGCTGATTGCCCGGGTCGGCCATATCCGGGCGTATGCGACCTGCGCCGGGATCGTCGGCGCGGCGGTGCTCGGCCATGGCCTGACCGACTGGCTGCCGGCGTGGGTGGGGCTGCGGATGGTGGTGGGCCTGGGGATGATGTGCCAGTACATGGTGCTGGAAAGCTGGCTCAACGAGCAGGCCGATGCCAAGCAGCGTGGTGCAGTGTTCAGCTGCTACATGATCGCCTCCTACCTGGGCCTGGTGCTGGGCCAGCTGATTCTGGTCGTGCACCCGCAGTTGGGTCTGGAGCTGCTCATGCTGGTGGCCATGTGCTTTGCCCTGTGCCTGGTGCCCGTGGCCATGACCCGGCGTATTCACCCCGCGCCCCTGCACCCGGCGCCCATGGACCCGCTGTTCTTCATCAAGCGTGTCCCGCAATCGTTGTCGACCGTATTGGGCGCGGGCCTGATCGTCGGTGCGTTCTACGGCCTGGCGCCGCTGTATGCCTCCAGCCAGGGCCTGAGCACCGAGCAGATCGGTCTGTTCATGGGCTGCTGCATCTTTGCCGGTCTGGTGGTGCAGTGGCCATTGGGCTGGTTGTCCGACCGTTACGACCGCGCCTTGCTGATCCGCGTGGTGGCCTGCGGGCTGGCGGTCGCTGCGCTGCCCCTGGCGATTTTCCCCTCCGTGCCGCTGGAGTTGCTGTTTGGTATGGGCTTCGCGATTTCCCTGCTGCAGTTCGGGCTGTACCCGCTGGCCGTGGCGTTCTCCAACGACCACGTCGAGAGCGAGCGACGGGTGTCGCTGACCGCCATGTTGCTGGTCACCTATGGCGTGGGCGCCAGCATGGGGCCGCTGGCGGCCGGTGTGCTGATGAAGCTGTTCGGTGCGCAGATGCTCTATGCGTTCTTCGCCTTCTTCGCCCTGGTGCTGGTATGGCGTATTCGCCCGCAGGCAGTGACCGGCCTGCACCAGGTCGACGACGCGCCGCTGAGCCACGTGGCCATGCCAGCCGCCGGCTCGCCACTGTCGGCGGCACTCGACCCACGGGTCGACGAGCAGACCGTGCAAGACGTGATGCAGGCGCCGGTGGCGGCGGAGGATACCGAGGCGGAGGACGAGGACGAGGAGGTGCAGCAGGCACAGGGACCGGCACCGGGGCACGCCAATGATGATCATGCCAAGCCTTGAGGCCATCGACGGTGTGCTGCTGAGCCTGTGGCGTTGTGAGCATTGGGCCCGCGTTGCGGGCCATCGCGACTGACCGGAGCGCCGGACCGGTCGCTTCTACCTCGACCGTGCTCGCCCTGACCAACACACTGCCCCCTGTGGGAGCGACTTCAGTCGCGATGGCCGGCAAAGCCGGCCCAAAGTGGCCACCTCGATTCACCTGCGGTACGAGACGCCTGAATCAGGCCGGCTTTGCCGGCCATCGCGACTGACCGGAGCGCCGGACCGGTCGCTCCCACAGGGGGGCTGTGTCTGGGGTGGAACTGGGCAAGTCTTCGCGGGCCGGGCGCCTGTTGAAGGACCTGGGGCGGGCTGTGCGATCCGCAGCGCCTTAGTAATCGTCCTTGTCGAAGCGCCGCGCTTCGCGTTGCAGCTGGTAGACAAAACTTTCGATGCGCCGCTGCGCCTGACCGGTGAGGTTGTGAAAGCGCACGCCGGCAAAGGTGGTGTTGATGCGTTCCTCATAGTGCAGGTGACGCAGCTCCACCATCACATCGTTCAACCCCAGCGGCGATCCCGCTTTCATCCGCTCATACACCTGGCCCAGTTGCAGGCGGGTTTCGACATCGCCCTCGAAGCGCAGTTTGCAGCCGGTGGCCGAGATGTCGAGGAGCTTGCCGCGCAGTGCACCGTCGCCGCGCAGGTGCTTGCCGTCGACCACGATGTCGACCAGTTGCGACAGCTTCAGCGCCGCGCGGAAGGCATTGCGGCGCTGGTGATAGGTGATTTCCGTGGGCAGCGGGCCGCGGTAGCAGCGGTGGCCGTCGACTTCGGTGATGGTCAGGGCGTGATTGCATTCCCAGGCCACGCGTACCCCGTCGTGAAAACCTTCGATACGAAACGGCTCGCCGTTCTCGATGAAGCGTTCGCCATCGCGCGGCATCAGCTCGTCCAGCGCCAGGACATCGCTGTCCTTGTCGACATGCACCACATAGCTCTGGAAGCGCTGGCTGCGCTCGGGGAAGGTGAGAATCAGGGGGTCGTGGCTGTCGAGCAATTGGCGCAGGTTGGCGTTGATCTCCAGAGGTGTGGACAGCACCTTCGGCGGCTGCGGAGCATCGGCGTCATTGAACACGGGTAAACAATCTCCAGGCAAAAAGCATCACATCCAGGTCGCGGCATTTTGCCAGTATGGAGGGCAGCTTGATAGGGCTAATCGCAGGTCAGACCTGGCTGAGCGCTCGGCGTCGGGCCATAGGCGAGGTGCCACCGCGGCTGTCGTAGAGGGAGGGGGATTCGCCGCCCATCAGAATACGCACCTGGTTGCTGGTGATGTGTTGCTGAACCTGGATGATCCGGCCATTGGTTTCGTTGACCTGCTGGCAGGCATCGAGCAGCCCGCTGAGCACATCCAGCCGCTGCATCAGCACCTCGCCCTGCGCGGACTGCGCGGCCAGGGCCTGAACCCCGTCACGGTCGGCGGGCAGGCCGA
The DNA here is from genome assembly GCF_032058845.1 of Pseudomonas sp. Taxonomy (GTDB): domain Bacteria; phylum Pseudomonadota; class Gammaproteobacteria; order Pseudomonadales; family Pseudomonadaceae; genus Aquipseudomonas. The sequence continues at coordinate 6,768 of NZ_DAMCCR010000086.1, forward strand.
GTTCGGCGAGCAGCTGGGCACGGCGCCGGCCGTGTTGTTCAAGCAGCACGATCAGCGACTGCTTGCGCGCCAGGATCGTCTCCAGCAGGGCCATGTCGCGCCCGTGCAGGGCCACGGCCTCGCTTTGCAGCAGGTCGAGCAGCTCCTGGGTCGGCGCTATGTCGTTTTCAATGAGGTGCAGCAAAGTCGTGTCGTGCATGACTAACCCTAACGTTGACGTCCGTGAAAGTCAGCGCAGCAGGCTCAGCGCTGATTTTCGAAGTCGAGCATCTTGCCCGCTACGCGACCGGCATCGACCTGGTAGCTGCCATCGGCGATGGCCTGCTTCAGTTGCGCCACACGGGCGCTGTCGACCACCGGCTGTTGGCCCAGCTTGTCGGTGATGGTCTTCAACTGCTGAGCCTCCTGGCTGAGGTGAACCGTCTCGCCGCTGGCGCTGGCCGGTTTCGCCTCGGCGCCACCGACCGGCTTTTCAGCGGCGCTGGTGGCAGTGTTACTTCGGGTCCCGCCGCTCACGGCGGGCGGATTGTTCAAACGACTGAAATCAATGACCATGATCGGAAACCTCTGGGGATATGGACGCTTGCCTTGTTTTCGACCATTCCCGGCAAAACTTTAGGCACAAATGCGCAGCCGCCCATCGGCTGGCCACGGGTGTGCGGTGCTGCACAGTTTAGGAAAAGCCCTGGCTGGCTGCCAGCCCTATCCTACATGGCCACTTCCACTTGCCCCGGCGCCGTCACCCGCGCCTTGATCACCCGTTTGGAATTGAGGTTGCGTACGCGGATCTGTTCGGCCATGCCGCCCTTGCTCAACGCCTCTCCGGGCATGCGCACGCTCAGGCTGCCGCTGCGGGCAATGATCACCACATGATCGCCCTTGCGGATCAGCTCTGCCTGTTCCAGGTGCTGCGGCGTCAGCACCTGGTCGATCACGGTAGGGCGCAGCAGCTTCATGCCGACCACCTGGTCCAGCTCGGTGATGAAACCCTGATTGAGGGTGCCGACATCGCGCTCGCGCACCGCCACGTCACCTTCACCCACCACGCTGTCGCGCCGCAGTGGGCGCACCATCACCACCACCTCACGGTACAGCTTGACCGTGGCCGGGACGAACACCGTCCATGGCCCGCTACCGGCGCAGCGCACCCGCACGGTAACCCGGCCGAGCGGTTGCGCGGGGCTTTCCAGCGTGGCGTCAAGGTCCTGGCTGCACAGCGGCATGCGCAAGCGCGGGTCGAGCGGATTGACTGAAATCTCGTAGCGGCCGGGGGTCTGCGTGCTGGCGAGATAATCCTCTACGGCGAACTCAAGAAATCCCTGCGTCACGCCGATAAGCTGTTCAGGCGAGGTAAACGCCTGCGCCAGCACCCTGGCGCCCGGTGCCCACAGGCACAGAGCCGCCAGCAGGGTGCTCAGCAGTCGCGTCAGTCGTCGGAAATTTGTCGTTTTCATGTGCATGACGCTCAAAAAAGCAAAGCCCGTGCCGACTTGGTAGCAGGGCAACAGGAAGAGGAGTCGGGCATGGCGGGTGTAATGGATTCGGTCAACCAGCGCACACAACTGGTAGGGCAGAATCGTCTTGAGCTGCTGTTGTTTCGCCTCAATGGCGCACAGCTATACGGGATCAACGTGTTCAAGGTGCGCGAGGTGCTGCAATGCCCGCCCTTGACCGTGTTACCCAAATCCCACCGGGTGGTGCGCGGGGTGGCCAATATTCGTGGGGCGACCATCCCGATCCTTGACCTGTCCATGGCCACCGGGCTGCCGGGCCTGCAGGAAGAGCTCTGCAACAGCTTCGTGATCATCACCGAATACAACACCAAGACGCAGGGCTTCCTGGTTCACTCGGTGGAACGCATCGTCAACATGAACTGGGAAGAGATCCATCCGCCACCCCGGGGTACCGGCCGCGATCACTACCTGACCGCCGTGACCCGGGTGGACGACAAGATGGTCGAGATCATCGATGTGGAGAAGGTGCTGGCTGAAGTGGCGCCGACCTCCGAGTCGATCTCCGAGGGTGTGATCGATGCCGAGGTGCAGGACAAGGCCGTGATGCTGCGGGTGCTCACCGTGGATGACTCGTCGGTGGCGCGCAAGCAGGTCAGTCGCTGCCTGCAGACGGTGGGCGTGGAAGTCATCGCGCTCAACGACGGGCGCCAGGCGCTGGACTACCTGCACAAGATGCTCGACGAGGGCAAGCACCCGGAAGAAGAGTTCCTGATGATGATTTCGGACATCGAGATGCCGGAAATGGACGGCTACACGCTGACCGCCGCCATTCGCAGCGATCCGCGCATGCAAAAGCTGCACATCGTCCTGCATACTTCGCTGTCCGGCGTGTTCAACCAGGCGATGGTGAAGAAGGTCGGTGCAGATGATTTTCTCGCCAAGTTCAGGCCCGATGACCTCGCCCAGCGCGTGGTCGACCGGATCAAGGCGACGCACTGAAATGCCCGGGAGTTCGCTCCCGGTTTCCATGATTGAAAAGAGGCGGCAACAGTGTCTACGGCGACTACCGATTTTGAACAGTTCAGGGTTTTCCTGGAAAAAGCCTGTGGCATCTTGTTGGGTGACAACAAGCAATACCTGGTTTCCAGCCGTCTCAACAAACTCATGGAGCAGCAAGGCATCAAGTCGCTGAGCGAGTTGACCCAGCGCATCCAGACCCAGCCACGCAGTGGCCTGCGCGAGCAGGTGGTCGACGCCATGACCACCAACGAAACCCTGTGGTTTCGCGACAGCTACCCCTTCGAGGTCATGAAGAACCGGGTCATTCCCGAATTCATCAAGCACAATCCCGGGCAGCGCCTGCGCATCTGGTCGGCGGCCTGTTCGTCGGGTCAGGAGCCGTATTCGCTGTCGATGACCATCGACGAGTTCGAGCGCAGCAACCTGGGTCAGCTGAAAATGGGCGCGCAGATCGTTGCCACTGACCTGTCCAGCCTGATGCTGAACAACTGCCGCACCGGCGAGTACGACAGCCTGGCCATCGCCCGCGGCCTGTCGCCTGACCGCCTGCAGCGCTACTTCGACAGCAAGGGGGCAGGGCGCTTTGCGGTCAAGCCGCCGATCCGCAGCCGCGTCGAGTTTCGCTCGTTCAACCTGCTCGACAGCTACGCCGCGCTGGGCAAGTTCGACGTGGTGTTCTGCCGCAACGTGCTGATCTATTTCTCCGCGCAGGTGAAGAAAGACATCCTGATGCGCATCCACGGCACCTTGAAGCCGGGCGGCTACCTGTTCCTCGGCGCCTCCGAGGCACTCAACGGCCTGCCGGATCACTACCAGATGGTGCAGTGCAGCCCGGGCATCATCTACCAGGCCAAGTAGTCGGTGCCTCGCGAGCACGCTCGCTTGCGGGGAACTGCACGTGATTTTTTCACTTGGCAGGGATCTGTAGGGGTCAACTGTCTTTCATGAACCTCCAGCCATAGATGCAATTTGGGCGGGTTCTGTCAGTTTTGATCAGTGATGCCTGTACTGGGCCGGCTTCGCCGTCCTTCGCGACTAAAGTCGCTCCTACGCCTTGGGTTGGAGCCGCGTGAGTTTCAGACGCAACGCAGACTGAGCGACCGGTCCGGCGCTCCGGTCAGTCGCCAAGGGCGGTGAAGCCGTCCTCACTCAGGCGGCGCCCAGCGCACGATGAAACGCGATTAGGGCCACTGGGCCGGCGCACCTGCAGCGCCCGCCGTCAAAAATCCGCTGCGCGCCCGGCATCTGCCGACCGAAGAGCCGCAGATTTGCCGCGTTCTGCCACCGAGCCGGCAGGCTTTTGCCGCTTTTCTGGCAAAGCGCCGTACGCTGATCAGCCCCAACCCCACAGCCTTCAAGGCTTTCTGCCACTCTGGCACAACCCTTGCTATCTCTCGCTCATACGATCTTCGGCCAACCCTCGCAGGTTCCCTGATATGAGCATCAACTTCGACAAGGCGCTCGGCATCCACCAGCAGGCGATGAATTTCCGCGCCCAACGCGCCGAGGTGTTGGCCAACAACATCACCAACGCCGACACCCCCAACTACAAGGCGCGCGACCTGGACTTCTCGTCCGTACTCGCTGCCGAGGCGCAGAAGCAGAGCAGCGGCAATTTTGCCCTGAACCGCACCAACGGCCGGCACATCGAGGCCGAGGGCCTGTCTGGCGCTGATGAAGCACTCAAGTACCGGATTCCGACCCAGCCGTCGATTGACCAGAACACCGTCGATGCGCAGATGGAGCAATCCAACTACGCGCAGAACGCCCTCGACTTCCAGGCCAGCTTCACGCTGCTCAACAGCAAGTTCAAAGGGCTGGTATCGGCCCTGCGAGGAGAGTGACCATGTCCCTTGCCAATGTCTTCAACATCGCCGGTAGCGGCATGAGCGCGCAGAACACGCGCCTCAACACCGTCGCCTCGAACATCGCCAACGCCGAGACGGTTTCCTCGAGCATCGACCAGACCTACCGTGCCCGCCACCCGGTGTTCGCCACCACCTTCGAGCAGGCCAGCGGTGCTGGCCAGTCGCTGTTCGAGGATCAGGGCCAGGCGGGGCAGGGCGTACAGGTCAAGGGCATCGTCGAGGACCAGAGCGAGCTGCAGGCCCGCTACGAGCCCAGCCATCCGGCGGCGAACAAGGACGGTTACGTCTACTACCCGAACGTCAACGTGGTGCAGGAAATGGCCGACATGATTTCGGCCAGTCGCTCGTTCCAGACCAACGCCGAGTTGATGAACACGGCCAAGACCATGATGCAGAAAGTGCTGACGCTGGGTCAGTGATCAGGGAATCGACATGACGACGACTAACGCAACCGGCTCGGCCTACCTCACCTCGCTGCAACAGGCCACCGACAGCACCAAGAGCAACACCGGTTCCGCCGGCAGTGCCTTGGGCAAGGATGCATTCCTCAAGCTGCTGGCCACTCAGATGCAGAACCAGAACCCGCTCGACCCACAGGACAACGGCGAGTTCGTCGCCCAGCTGGCGCAGTTCAGCAGCCTGGAGGGTATCCAGACGCTCAATGGCTCGGTAACCAGCATTCTTCAGGGGTTCCAGTCGTCCACCGCGCTGCAGGCCTCCTCCCTCGTGGGGCGCAATGTGGTGGTGCAGACCGACAAGGCCAGCCTCGATGCCGGCAAGTCGCTCAACGGTTCGGTCAACCTCAGTGGCTCCAGTGCTGCGGTCAAGGTGGATGTGTACAACGCCTCGGGCGATCTGGTGCGCAGCGTCGACATGGGCAGCCGCGCAGGCGGTGTGGCCGACTTCACCTGGGACGGCCTGAACAACCAGGGCGAAGCAGTGGCGTCGGGCGTGTACACGTTCAAGGCCACGGCCGACATCAAAGGCACGTCCACGGCCATGACCACCAATCTGCCAGCCCAGGTCAACAGTGTGACCATGGGCGCCAATGGCGGCGAAATGATGTTGAACCTGGCAGGCCTGGGCAGTGTGGCCCTGTCGAAAGTACAAATGATCGGAATCTGAGGGCCGACCCCGTCGGCAGGAGTGAATACATGGCTTTCAATATCGGACTGAGCGGGCTGTACGCAGCCAACAAGGCCCTCAATGTCACCGGCAACAACATTGCCAACTCGGCCACCACCGGCTTCAAGTCCTCGCGTGCCGAGTTCGCTGACCAGTACGCTGCGTCGGTGCGCGGCACCAGCGGCCGGACCCAGGTCGGCAGCGGTGTGCGCACCGATGCGGTGTCGCAGATGTTCACCACCGGCAACATCGTGGGCACGGGCAAGAGCCTGGACCTGGCCATCGATGGCAACGGTTTCTTCGCCATGAACGACAACGGCTCGCGCATCTACACCCGCGCCGGTGCCTTCTACAGCGACAAGGACGGCATGGTGGTGAACGCCTCCGGGGCCAAGCTGCAAGGCTACCCGGTCGATGCAGACGGCAATGTGGTGCGCGGCGCGCTGACCGACCTGAAGATCGATACCGCGAACCTGGCACCCAAGCCGACCGGCAAGGTGAGCGAGACCCTCAACCTCAATTCCTCCGCCACCACGCCGAAGGTGACGCCGTTCGATCCGGCCGACGCCGAAAGCTACAACTACACCTTCAATACCGACCTGTACGACAGCCAGGGCAACCTGCACCAGCTGAACCAGTACTTCATACGCGATACGGCGAGCAACAGCTGGACCATGTACAGCACGGTCAACGGTCGTAACCCGGCCGATCCGACCAGCACCACGCCGCTGGTCAACACCCTGCCGTTCAAGTCCGATGGCTCGCTCGATACCGCGTCCATGAATGCAGGTCCGGTGGCCGGCGGCATGAGCATCGGCGAGGACAAGACCTTCCAGATGAACAACTGGGTGCCTGCACAGAAAACTGCCGCCGGTACCTGGGTCAGCAATGGCGCGACCGCCAACGCCAAGGGTGTGGGCCTGGACATGCTGGCGACCACGCAATACAACGCCGCTTCGGCCACTACCGCCAAGACTCAGGACGGCTACTCCACTGGCGAGCTGACCGGCTTGACCGTGGATCAGAGCGGCATCATGTTCGCCAACTTCACCAATGGTCGCGACAAGGTCATTGGCCAGGTTGCCTTGGCCAGCTTTGCCAACGTTCAGGGCCTGACCCCGGTGGGTGGCACGGCGTGGAAAGAGTCGTACGGTTCAGGCGTGCCTGTAGTCGGCGAGCCGGACACCGGCACCTTCGGCAAGATGGCAGGCGGCTCGCTGGAAGATTCCAACGTCGACCTGACCGGTGAGCTGGTGAACCTGATCAAGGCACAGAGCAACTATCAGGCGAATGCAAAAACGGTGTCGACTGAAAGCACCATTTTGCAGACCATCATTCAGATGACTTGATTGATTGCCTGTTTGCCTGTTTGCCTGTTTGCCTGTTTGCCTGTTTGCCTGTTTGCCTGATGGCCTGGGTGCTTAATGGCCTAATGGCCTAATGGCCTAATGGCCTAATGGGCTAATGGGCTAATGGGCCAATGGTCTGCAGGGCTGATGGTCTGAAAAGTAGCCGGGTTGATCTTAATCTGACCGCGATCTCCTGTTAGACCGGGATGCCTGATGTGGGGCGGCGTTGCCGCCCATCGCGGCTGACCGGAGCGCCGGACCGGCCGCTCGTACAAAGGTGATGTTGGGGCCTTTGGCGATGAGGCGGCTTCTGCGGGGAGATTGGGGCTGGCGGCAGCCCTCTCGCCCTGTGGGCATGCGCGCGTCCTGTGGGAGCGGCTTCAGCCGCGATCCAAGGCGCAGCCTTGGCAACCCAGGCAATTCGATCTCGGCAGGTGAACGCTCTCCAAAAACGCGGGATCGCTACACATGCACAAACGCCTCACACTCAGCGCACTGCTCCTGCTGTTTGCACACACTGCGATAGACGCCGCCCCGGCGCCGTTCTACCTCTGGCAGAGCAAGCTCACCGGCCGCTACCAGTGCAGCCAGCATCAGCCGGGCGAGGGTTGGGTCTGGCACGCCGGGCCGTTCAACAACGCCGGGTGCCGCAACCGCTGAAGGCCTTTGCCGTTCGCCGGGTCTGCAGCAGGCCCGCCGCCGCCCGCAGCCCGGCAACACCACTGACCACCCCCTCTGCCTGCCGTGCAGCCCAACACCGGTACCACTGGCCACCCCCACTGTCTGCCGCACAGCCCAACACCAGTACCACTGACCACCCCCTCTGCCTGCCGCGCAGCCCAACACCAGCATCACTGGCCACCCGCTCTATCTGCCGCGCAGCCCGGCAACAGCACCCCTCGTCATCCGCACTGTACCGCCCCACCGGCAATCCCTTGCCGGCAAACTGACGCCCACTCCCGGCTGAACCGCTGAAATCCGCATGAACAGTGGTCTGTGCAAACTTGGTTCAATAATTGCTTAAGCACGTTCAGAGCGACAACGTTCCGCTGCCCGCACAGAGGATTTCCCGTGGACAAGATGCTTTATGTGGCCATGACCGGCGCCAGCCAGAATGCTCTGGCGCAGCAGGCGCACGCCAACAACCTGGCGAACATTTCCACCAACGGTTTTCGCCGTGACCTAGAACAGGCGCGCTCGATGCCGGTGTTTGGCGACAGCTTTCCGTCACGCGCCTACGCCATGACCGAGCGCCCGGCCACCGACTTCACCCCCGGCGCCATGGTCGAGACGGGTCGTGACCTCGACGTCACCGTGTCCGGCCCTGGCTTCATGGCCGTACAGGCCCCGGATGGCAGCGAAGCCTATGTACGTACCGGCAGCCTCAACATCGACGCCCTGGGTGTGCTGCGCGCCGGTAACGGCATGCCGGTGTTGGGCAATGGCGGGCCGATTGCCGTGCCGCCGGAGCAGAAGATCGAAGTCGGCGACGACGGCACCATCAGCATTCGTGGCCTGGGCGAAGACCCGCGGGTCATGGCGGTGGTTGACCGTCTGAAGCTGGTCAACCCCGACACCAAGGGGATGGTCAAGGGCCTGGACGGGCTGATCCACACCAGCAGCGGTCAGGCCGCCGACGCGGATGTGAACGTGCGCGTGGTGTCGGGCTTTCTCGAATCGAGCAACGTCAACGCCGTTGAAGAAATGGCTTCGATGCTCTCGCTGTCCCGGCAATTCGAACTGCACATCAAGATGATGACTGCGGCCAAGGAAGGCGATGAAGCCATGGCGCGCGTTTTGCAAATCGGCTGATAACACTTGAACGCGTGCCGAAAAACCGGCGCACGAGGAGAACACTAGATGCTTCCAGCACTATGGGTCGCCAAGACCGGGCTGTCCGCCCAGGACACCAACCTGGCCGTCGTCTCGAACAACCTGGCCAACGTCTCGACCACCGGTTTCAAACGTGACCGCGCCGAATTCCAGGACCTGCTCTACCAGGTCAAGCGCCAGCCCGGCGCCCAGTCGACCCAGGACAGCGAGCTGCCATCCGGTCTGCAGGTCGGTACCGGTGTGCGCGTGGTCGGCACGCAGAAGAGCTTCACTGCCGGCAGCCTGCAAACCACCGAGAACCCGCTGGACATGGCCGTGAACGGTCGCGGCTTCTTCCAGGTGCTGCAGCCTGACGGCACGGTGTCCTACACCCGTGACGGCACCTTCCACCTCAATTCCGACGGCCAGATCGTCACCGCCAACGGTTTCGCCCTGGAGCCGGCCGTGGTCGTGCCCAATGACGCACAGACCTTCACCGTCGGCCAGGACGGCACCGTGTCGATCACCACCGCCGGCAACGCCGCGTCGCAGGTGATCGGCAACATCCAGACCGCCGACTTCATCAACCCGGCGGGCCTGCAGGCCATCGGCAACAACCTGTTCCTGGAAACCGCTGCCAGTGGCGCGCCGCAGGTGGGTACGCCGGGCCTCAACGGCCTGGGCACCACCCAGCAGATGACCCTGGAGAACTCCAACGTCAGCACCGTCGAAGAGCTGGTGAACATGATCACCACTCAGCGCGCCTACGAGATGAACTCCAAGGTCATCTCCACCGCCGACAAGATGCTCTCGTTCGTGACCCAGCAGCTTTGATCCCTCGTCCGTTCCTGCGCCTGTTACACCGTGAGGTAAGCGTCATGAGTCGTCTGTTGTCCGTGGTTGCCCTGGGGGGCGTGGTACTGCTGACCGGGTGCGTGGCACCGGCGGCCAAGCCGAACGATCCGTACTATGCGCCGGTCCTGCCGCGCACCCCGCTGCCTGCAGCGGCGAACAACGGCTCGATCTATCAGGCCGGGTTCGAGCAGAACCTGTACACCGACCGCAAGGCATTCCGGGTCGGCGACATCATCACCATCACCCTCAACGAGCGCACTTCCGCGAGCAAGAACGCTGGCTCGCAGATCGCCAAGAACAGCAAGGCCAACCTTGGCTTGACCTCGCTGTTCGGCGGCTCGGGCACCACCAACAACCCGTTTGGCGGCGGCGACCTGTCGCTGAGCGCCGGCTATAACGGCGACCGCACCACCAAGGGCGACAGCAAGGCCAACCAGGGCAACACCTTGACCGGCTCGGTCACGGTCACCGTCGCCGACGTGCTGCCCAACGGCATCATCGCCGTGCGCGGCGAGAAGTGGCTGACGCTCAATACCGGGGATGAGCTGGTGCGCATTGCGGGCCTGATCCGCGCCGACGACATCGCCACCGACAACACTGTGCCGTCTACGCGGGTGGCCGATGCGCGCATCACCTACTCGGGCACCGGCTCCTTTGCCGATGCCAGCCAGCCGGGTTGGTTGGACCGCTTTTTCCTTAGTCCGCTCTGGCCCTTCTGAGAACGATGACCATGCTCAACCCAAGGCAGCTGATTGTCGCGACCCTTCTGCTCTGCTGTGCCGTTGGCGCCCACGCCGAGCGGCTCAAGGACATCGCCAGCATTTCTGGCGTGCGCAGCAACCAGCTGATCGGTTACGGCCTGGTGGTCGGCCTGAGCGGCACGGGTGACCAGACCACCCAGACGCCCTTCACCCTGCAGACCTTCAACAACATGCTCGCGCAGTTCGGCATCAAGGTGCCGCCAGGGTCGGGCAACGTGCAGCTGAAGAACGTTGCAGCGGTGTCGATTCATGCTGACCTGCCGCCGTTCGCCAAGCCGGGCCAGGTGGTCGACGTCACCGTGTCGTCCATCGGCAACTCCAAGAGCCTGCGCGGCGGCAGCCTGCTGATGACGCCGCTCAAGGGCATCGACGGCAACGTCTACGCCATCGCCCAGGGCAACCTGGTGGTCGGCGGCTTCGATGCCGAAGGCCGCGATGGCTCGAAGATCACCGTCAACGTGCCGTCGGCCGGACGTATTCCGGGTGGCGCGTCGGTAGAGCGCACCGTGCCCAGCGGCTTCAATCAGGGCAACAGCCTGACCCTGAACCTCAACCGCCCGGACTTCACCACCGCCAAGCATGTGGTCGACAAGGTCAACGAACTGCTCGGCCCAGGCGTCGCCCAGGCGCTGGACGGCGGTTCAGTGCAGGTCACGGCGCCCATGGACCCGAGTCAGCGCGTGGATTACCTGTCGATCCTGGAAAACCTGGAGATCGATCCGGGCCAGGCGGTGGCCAAGGTCATCATCAATTCGCGCACCGGCACCATCGTCATCGGCCAGAACGTCAAGGTGTCGCCCGCGGCGGTCACCCACGGCAGCCTGACCGTGACCATCACCGAAGACCCGATCGTCAGCCAGCCCGGCGCGTTCTCCAACGGCCAGACCGCCGTGGTGCCACGCTCGCGGGTCAATGCCCAGCAGGAAACCAAGCCGATGTTCAAGTTCGGCCCTGGCACCACCCTGGATGAAATCGTGCGCGCAGTGAACCAGGTGGGCGCAGCCCCCGGTGACCTGATGGCGATCCTCGAAGCCCTGAAACAGGCCGGCGCGTTGCAGGCCGACCTGATCGTGATCTGAGGCCGCGCCCATGACGCCTAAGAGCCTGGTATCGAACACGCCTGACAGCGGTGCCTACACCGACCTCAATCGCCTCAGTTCGCTCAAGCATGGTGATCGCGACAGCGACGCCAACGTGCGCAAGGTGGCCAAGGAGTTCGAGTCGCTGTTCGTCAGCGAAATGCTCAAGGCGTCGCGCAAAGCCAGCGACGTGATGGCCGACGATAACGAAATGAACACCGACACGGTCAAGCAGTACCGCGACATGTACGACCAGCAGTTGGCCGTGAGCATGTCCCGCGAAGGCGGCGGCATCGGCTTGCAGGATGTCCTGGTGCGCCAGTTGTCCAAGAACAAGGCCAGCGAGGCATCGGCCAGTACTGCGTTGTCTCGCGCAGGTGGCCATGCCCCGGCGCTGTGGGGCGCACATGTCGCGACAGCCACGGGCGAGGGCAGCGCAACCGCCGGCGTGGCCCGCAACGACGTGGCCGCGCTCAACG
>NZ_DAMCCR010000087.1:0-18452 GCF_032058845.1 Pseudomonas sp.
CTTGGGCGTCCCCAAGTCGCGGCTGTCCAGGCGCATCGCCGAGCTGGAGGAGCGTCTGGGCACGCGCCTGCTGCAGCGCACCACCCGGCAGTTGAAGCTGACCGCCGTGGGCGAGCGCTACCTGCACCACTGCCAGGCCATGCTGCTGGAGGCCGACGCGGCCGACGAGGTGGTGGCGAGCATGAGCAGCGAGCCACGCGGGCGCCTGCGGGTGTCGTGTCCGGTCGCACTGGCGCACGCCTTTCTGCCCGACATCATCCGCCGCTTTCTGGCCCAGTACCCGCAGGTGCAGCTCGACATGGTGCTGATCAACCGCCGCGTGGACCTGATTGCCGAGGGCATCGATGTGGCCCTGCGCGTGCGCGACCCGGGCGATGAAGACCCGGCGCTGGTTACCCGACGTCTGGCCCAGGCGCAGATGCAACTGGTGGCCGCGCCAGGTTTTGCGGACCAGGTCAGCGAGCCCACACAACTGGTCAACCTGCCGATACTCGGTGCGGTTGACGCCGACCGGCTGGTGCACCTGCGCTTGTTGCACCGTGACGGTGGCCAGCACCACCTGGCACTGGAGCCGCGTCTGGCGGTGGATGATTTTGTCATGCGTAACGCAGCGGTGCGTGCCGGCCTGGGCTTTACCGCGCTGCCCAGTCTGTTCTGCGAAGAGGAGCTGGCGCGCGGCGAGCTGGTACGCCTGCTGCCCGACTGGTCATTACCCGAGGGCTGGCTGCAAGCGGTGTATCCGCACCGTCGCGGGTTGCTGCCGGCGGTGCGCGCCTGGATCGATCACTTGGCGGCCTCGTTCGAGGTCTGTGGAGAGCGTTATGTCTGAGTCGCCATTGCTGCCTGAACAGGCGGCGCAGTATTGCCTGAGCCTCCCAGGCGCCACCGAGGACTACAAGTGGGGCGGTGTACGGGTGTTCTGCCTGCCCGGCAACAAGATGTTTGCGGTACAGGATCTGGCCGGCGCGGGGTTGTCGTTCAAGGTCGACGCTGAGCTGTTTCTCGGCTACGTCGATCGGCCCGGAGTAAGGCCGGCACCGTATCTCGCGCGCGCGCAGTGGATCAGTGTCGCGCCACCCTATGCCTTGGGGCGCGAGGAACTGACAGACCTGCTCCGGCGTTCTCATCAGTTGGTGGTGCGCAGGCTACCCAAGCGCCAGCAGGTGGGATTGCTGCTCTAGGCGCTGCGTTGGTCAGGGTGCAAATCAAGCCTGATCGCTTTTTTGCAGTCGGACGGAACCTGGTGACCCATGGACTTTTTAGGGGTCGACGGTCATTTGGTGCAAATCCGATCCATGGGGTGGTTTATCAACTGCGTCAGTTTTGCCTGTATTGGGTCGGCTGCGCCGCCCTGATTCAAGCGCTGCGTTGTGCCCGATAGAACACCATCAATGAACGCTTGCCCAGAGCGGCACAGACCACAGTGCCTGATGCAACGCCACGATCACCCAGAACACCACCTGATACGACAGCTTCCGCGTCTTGTGCCGCAGTAGCTGCTGCGCCAGCAAAGCGCCCGGCCAGCCGCCACACAACTCGCTCAGGTGCAGGACTTTTTCCGGGATACGCTGGCCTTGTACCCGGGCCTGATGTTTGTCACGCCAGTACAGCAGCAGGCTCAGCAGACTGGCGAGGGGATACGCCATCAGCACCCACCTTGCCCAACCCGCGCCACTGGCGGCAACATGCGCCGCGCCCAGAGCGGGTATCACGCACAGCGCGGCAAACAGCGCCAGTTTCAGCGGCAGATGCTGAATGTGCCGAGGTGCTGGCATGTCAGGCGCTCGCCGTCGACCAGTCGACCCAGCCGAACTCCCAGGTCGCCAGGATCAGCAAGCCAAACACGATCCGGTACCAGGCGAACACGGCGTAGCTGTGGTTGGCGATGAACTTGAGCAGTGCGCGAACGGCGATCATGGCGAAGATGAACGACACCACGAAGCCCAGGGCAAACACGGGCAAGTCTGCGGGCTGGAACAGGTCACGGTACTTGTAGCCCGAATACACCGCCGCACCGACCATGGTGGGCATGGCCAGGAAAAAAGAGAACTCGGTGGCGGCCTTGCGTGACAGGCCAAACAGCAGCCCGCCGATGATGGTCGAACCCGAGCGTGAGGTGCCCGGAATCATCGCCAGGCATTGCACGAAGCCGATTTTCAGGGCGTGCGTCCAGCGCATCTGGTCGACATGCTCGACTTCGATGCGGTGCTCGCGCCGCTCGGCCCAGAGCATGATCACGCCGCCCAGCACCAGAGCAGCCGCCACGGTGATGGGGTTGAACAGGTAGTGGTGAATCAGGTCGGCGAAGATCACCCCGAGCACTACCGCCGGCATGAAGGCGATCAGCAGGTTGAGGGTGAACCGGCGAGCCGGCGCTTGAGTGGGCAGGCCAACCACGATGTCGAGGATCTTGCGGCGAAACTCCCACACCACCGCCAGGATGGCGCCGAGCTGAATGATGATGTTGAACGCCATAGCGCGTTCACCGCCGAAGTCGATCAGGTCGGCGACGATGATCTGGTGACCGGTGCTGGAAATAGGCAGGAACTCGGTAAGCCCTTCGACAATGCCCAGAATGATTGCCTGAGCGGCACTCCAAAGATCCATCCATCCTCCAAAAAAACGTGTCAGCGGTTGCAGCCGTCGATAGCAGTTGGGCAAGCGCTGACTGTTCGGCCAAACCGCTTACCGCGCACTGCGCTTGCCCGTCGGTAGGGTGTACCGTGAGGGCCAACAGGGGGCGGCCACTCATTCAACCGCGCAGCATTGCAGTCAAAACGCGCCTTTTTACAGCGACCGTTGGTGGCAGCGCCAGCGGAAAAGTTCACTGGCTCAAAGGTTTCATCTAATTCCTACCACTGTGTGACGCCCATAGCAGGCAGTGGCATTGTGTGTACATCGGGTTACAATCGCCGCCCTTCTTACCTGGTACAGGAACGCCGATGTCCGGCCTCGAACTGTTCGCCGCCGCACTCGGCGTCATTGCCGTGTGGCTCACGGTCAAACAGAACCCTTGGTGCTGGCCCATCGGGCTGGTGATGGTGGTGCTGTACAGCTGGATCTTCTACGAAGTGAAGCTGTATTCGGACATGCTCCTGCAACTGGTCTACGCCGTGCTGCAGCTCTATGGCTGGTGGCAGTGGACGCGCCCAGGCCGCCCTGCCGATGCGCGGCACGTCAGCCGCCTGACGTCGCCGGCAGTCTGGTCCGGGCTGGGCGTCGGCCTGCTGGCGAGCCTGGGCCTGGGCGCCGCGATGGCGCACTGGACCGATGCCGCACAGCCCTGGCTGGATGCGGCACTGACGGCCTTCAGCCTGGTTGCGCAACTGTGGATGGCGCAGAAACGCCTGCAATGCTGGGCACTGTGGGTGGTGCTGGATGTGATTTTCGTCGGCCTGTTCCTTTACAAGGGCCTGTATCTCACGGCTGCCCTGTATGCCCTGTTCACCCTGATTGCGGTGCGCGGGTTCCTTGAATGGCGACGTGATCCTGCGCTGGTGGCGGCATGAAGGTCGTGGTGCTGTGCGGACCGGAATCGAGCGGCAAGAGCTGGCTCAGCGGGGAGCTGCGCACGCGCTTTGGCGCCGTGGTGGTCAGTGAATACGTGCGCCACTTCATCGAGCAGACGCAACGCGATACCTGCTATGCCGACATTCCCGCCATCGCCCAGGGCCAGCTTGACTGGGAGGACGACGCCCGCCAGCAAGCCCCGCAGTTGCTGGTGCTCGATACCAACCTGCTGAGCAACATCCTCTGGAGCCGGACACTGTTCGCGGACTGCCCCGCCTGGCTTGAACGCGCCCTGCTCGCCCGTCATTACGATCTGCACCTGCTGCTGCGCCCCGAAGGCGTGGACTGGGTCGGCGACGGCATGCGCTGCCAGCCCCTGCTCAGTGAGCGTCAGCGTTTTTTCACCGACAGTCTGGACTGGCTGAACGCTCATCAGCGTCCCGTACAGGTCGTTGAAGGCGCGTGGGAGCAGCGGCGAGAGGCGGTGTTCACGGCGGTGCAACGCTTGCTGAAAGGCGACCGCTAGAACCGTCCCAGTGTTAAGCCGGTGAAACACCCCCCTTTGCCGCGGCCCGCGCCATTGCTCAGCGGGCCGGGTCAAGGCCGAGACTGTATCAGCCGTGATACAGCCAACCCGCGTTGCGCGGAGAGCCCCGTGCCAAGGCCTTGCAGGGCTGATCCAGCGCCTCTGTGTATCAGTGATGAAACACTTCAGGGCCAGGCATCTCGCTGTAATCCCCTAAGTCTCTGATTCAAAGGCCTTTTCAAAAAGCGGCACAGCTCCTGCTATCTCCCCCGCAACGCCGCAAGGCCACTGCAACACAGGGAGAACGCCGTGAGGATTGCCACCAGCACACTGCCTGCTCTGCTCCTGCTCGCAAGCGTCACGGGCAGCGCATTGCCACTGCCGGCACTGGCGGCAGGCAATGGGGTGATCGTGATCAATCGCGACGTTCAAGCCCGCCCGGCGATTCGCCGCACCGGCGCCCCGGACCCATACCCGACCACCGTCAACACCAACCCTTCGCAGCGGGTCCTGGCGCAGACCAACGAGCTCAGCGACGGCGACTTCGCCTCGGTCGCCAGCGGCTCGACCGTCAACCGGGTGTTCACCCCCGACACCAATGGCAATCTGCGCGGCATGAACTCGGTACAAGGCCAACTGCCCGGTGTCGGCGGCGGCTCCGGTGCCGGGGCTGCTGGCACCGGTGGCGGCGTGGCCAACACGGTCAACCAGAGCGTGCAGCGTGGTCTGGCGCCTCTGCAAATCCTGACCCGGGGGCAATGAGATGCGCATCCACTCAATGTCCGTGCTCTGCCTGGCGTTGACCGCAGGCCCCGTCCTGGCGGCCTCCCCGGTAGTAGACAACGCCCGCATCGACGGCAGCGGCCAAGCCTTTAAAGGCAACCTGACGATCAACCAGGCCGCTGGCGACGCCATACAGCAAGCCAACACCCGTGCTGTGGCCATCGGTCACAGCGCCAGCGCCCGCACCGACGTACACCAGCGCAGCGACTGGCAGGCCAACCCGGCCCGTGACGCCAGTGCTGCGATCACCGGCAGCGCATTCAGCAATGGCAGCGGCTTGCTCGGCGTCAACCAGTCTGCCGGCGCCGCTACCCAACAGGCCAATAGCGTAAGGATCGGCATCAGCGCCATCGCGCAAGGCATCGACGACAGCATTCTCAGCCAGCAGACCGTCACGCTGGCCAACGGCTCCGACGCAACGGACCACGTACCGGGCAGCCGCCAGGTTACGACCAGTGACCAGGCCTTCACCGGCAGTCGCGGGGTGGTTCAGTTGAATCAGAGCGCCGGGGTGGGCAACCGCATGGCAAACACCCTGAGCGTCCGGGTTGCAGACTGACCCGAGTCACAAAAAAACCACAACACGACACACCTCACACTTAACGACAAACACGCGGAGAAACACCATGAAACCAACACTGGCACTCAAACCTCTGGTATTCGCCCTCGCTGCGGTCATGGCAGTGGCTGCACAGGCAGATACCCGCACTGGCAACTCGAACAACAATAACAACGACACCCTGCTGCAACTGCTGGTCAACTCCGGCGCTGCTGCCACCGTGACCGACACCCAGAGCAACGGTGACAACGCCAGCCTGAACCAGGGCACGCGCAACGATGCCCGCATGGAAAGTTCGGCCAACGGCTCGCAAGGCAACCTGGGCGCCAACACCGCCGGTGGTTCGGGCAACCAGCAAGACAACGTCGCCGCCATCGCCACCGCCGATGAAAGCTTCATCTTCGGCAGCGCCGTGGCCCTGTCCACCGCCACCCAGCTCAACAGCGGCAACAACGTGCTCAACCGCTCGGCGTCCAACAACGCCAGCCTGTCGAACTCGGCCAACGGCAGCTCGGGCAACATCGGCGTGAACGTCAGCGCCGGCGACTTCAATCAGCAGAAAAACAACCTCGCCATCGCCGTTTCCGGTGGTCGTGTCGCAGTGGCGGCAGCGGGCGCCAACCAGACCGTACAGGGTCTGAACGTGGAAAACCGTGCCGATCGCAGCCAGGAAGTGACCACCCTCACCAACGCCACCACCACGACCGGCACCTACAAAGGTACCTCTTCGGGCACCGTGGACGCTGGCTACTACAAAATGCCAGTCCAGCTGAAAGAGCAAGGCACCATCGATCTGGCAGGCTCCAATTCCTACCAGGTGCTGACCCCTACCGGCTGGCGTAACCCGGTCACCAACACTGCCAGCCTGAACAACTCGCTCAATGGCGTGTCGGGCAACGTCGGTGCCAACGTCTCGGCCGGCTCTGGCAACCAGCAGAGCAACTCACTGTCGATCGCCGCAGGTTGCAAGGCCTGCATGTAAGACGCCAGACCGCTCGCGGTCACATCCACCCCTACAGGCTGCGCAAGGCCTGGAATACAAGCGAAACGCACTGCGCGTCAGCTGTGGGAGTGGATGGACCCGCGACGCTTGAGAGCGTCACCGATTCGCATCTGCCCTTCGGGGCCTTTTTTCGCTGTCTGCAGCGGTCGCTGGAGAAGTGTTCATGCGCGTAGTCCTGCTGGCCGCCCTGCTGTGCGTGTCTGCCGTCATCGAAGCCGCCCAGATGCCGATCGCGGCCCTGCCTGGCGGCGCTGTCGTCTACAAGACTGTGCAGAGTGTGCGGGAGCGGCGCTTCGCCGACCTGGTGCAACAGAAAACCGATTTCAGCTGCGGTGCCGCGGCCCTGGCCACCGTCCTCAAGCAAGCCTATTGGCTCGACGTCACCGAACACCAGGTGATCGAGGGCATGCTGGCCGAGTCGGACCAGGATTCGGTCAAGGTCCAGGGCTTCTCGATGCTCGACATGAAGCGCTACGTCGAGGGCATTGGCATGCGCGCCCGCGGTTACCGGGTCGAACCTGAGAGCCTGGCGCGCATCACCATTCCCGTGGTGGTGCTCATGGACATTCGTGGCTACAAGCACTTCGTGGTACTGCAGCGCGTGGACAAGGGCTGGGCGTATGTCGGCGACCCGGTCCTGGGCCACAAACGTTACAAATTCGATGATTTCGTCAAAGGCTGGAACGGCATCATCTTCGCCGTCATCGGGCCGGGCTACGACAAGGCTAACGCCCTGCTCGACCCACCTGCCCCTCTGACCGTCAAAGGCCGCGTCGACGGCTTCTACCCGGTCGAGGATGCGCAGTTGATGGAATTCGGTTTCATCCAGAGCGACTTCTTCTAATGAAACAGGGGCCCGAACCCCGGGGAGCAGCGATGAATACCCGTATCTGGCTGGTCGCAGCCTGCCTTGCGACCAGCCTCCCTGCGCATGCACAACTGTTCAAGCCTGTGGAGATCAAGGATCAGGAACTGGCACAGCTGCGAGGTAAATATGTCATGCCGGGGCGGATCATCAGCTTCGGCGTGGTCATGAGCAGCACCTGGCAAAACGCTGCAGGCGATCGCATCGGTGCCACTACCACCCTGCAGGTGCAGCAAAACGTCATCAAACCGCAGTTCTATGTGTCGATCAACGGCGAAAACGGCACCGGTCAGGCACCGGGCCATGGCACCGGCCAGGTGCAGGGTGGCGCTGGCCTCAATGGCGCCGTGCAGGGCGTGACCCAGTCAGTACGCGCGGCCGGCGACAGCAACAGCGCTTACAACGACGTCGCCATCAACGTACGCGAAGCCAGTCAGGCCCCTGACCTGACCACGCCGCAAGGCCAGGTCCTGGCCGCCGGTAGCACCCTCAGCGGCAGCAACAATGCCGGCAGCTTGAGCGTCAGCAACAGCGGCAATGGCCTGCAGATGGCCATCCAGGCGAACAATAATCAGGGCGCCAGCCTGCAGCGGCTGGCCGATGGCGGCCTGTTGCAAAGCACCACCTTGCTCGGTGGCAACAATGCCGTCAGCAACATGACTCAGCTCAACGTGGTGCTGCGTGACAACCTGCCTTCAGCCGGGGCCCTGAACTGTAATCTGGACCAACTCAAGGGCCTACGTATTTCAGGATATTGATCTACGCTTCGTCTCAATTTCACATGCAGTAGGAAGGGACGGCCAACCATGCACCGATCGTTGTCATTCAAGGCAGTCGTCTGCCTGGGAACCCTGGTGCCATCCACGCTGTTGTACGCAGCCACCGATCCCCAGGTGGAGGCGCTCAAGGCAGAGCTGATGGCCCTCAAACAGCGCTATGAATCGCAACAGCAAGCCCTGATGGTGCTTGAGCAACGTGTCCGTCAGGTCGAAGAGCAACCGGCCGTCCCCGCGCCCAAGCGCCTGACCCGTTCCCCGGCCTCACAACCGCGCAGCGGTCAAGCCGTGGCAGCCAATGCTGGTGCGCCAGGTGCCGCAGGCGCGACCAACACAAGTGGTTCGTCTTACGGGCAGTCGTTGCAGGACGACTCGCAGCCGGCGCAGAGCGTGTCCAACCTCTACGACGAAGCCAGTGGCTTCTTCGGCGGCGGTCGTTTCAGCCTGGAAACCGGCGTGACCTATGCGCGCTACGATACCCGTCAATTGATCCTCAACGGCTTCCTGGCCCTGGACTCGATCTTCCTGGGCAACATCAACCTGGACCGCATCAAGGCCGACAACTGGACCCTCGACCTCACCGGCCGTTACAACCTCGACCAGCGCTGGCAGTTCGACGTCAACGTACCGGTGGTGTACCGCGAGTCGACGTACCAGTCCGGTGGCGTGGGCGGCAATGCCCAGGGCGTTTCAGAACGAACCGTGACCCGCGACCCGACCATCGGCGACGTCAACGCCGGGGTGGCCTACAAGTTCCTCGACGAGTCCGAGAACAGCCCGGATGCGGTGGTCAGCCTGCGTGTCAAGGCGCCGACCGGCAAAGACCCGTTCGGCATCAAGCTGTTGCGCGACACTCAGAACGACAGCCTCACCTACCCCGAAGACCTGCCCACCGGCAACGGCGTGTGGTCGATCACGCCAGGCATTTCGCTGGTCAAGACCTACGACCCGGCGGTGATCTTCGGCAGCTTGGCCTACACCCACACCTTTGAGGAATCGTTCGACGACATCAGCTCGACGGTCAACCAGAAAACCCCGGGCAAGGTGAAGATCGGCGACAGCTTCCAGATCGGCGCGGGGGTTGCGTTCGCCCTGAACGAGAAGATGTCGATGTCGTTCTCGGTGTCGGACCTCATTGCCCGGCGCTCGCGCATCAAGGAGAATGGCGGCGAGTGGACCGACGTCAAGAGCAGCGACGCCAGTGCCGCCTACTTCAACGTCGGCATGACCCTGGCGGCGGGCGACAGCCTGACCATCGTGCCCAACCTCGCCATCGGCCTGACTGACGACGCACCCGACTTCACCTTCAGCCTGAAAGTGCCGTACTACTTCTGATCAGCCAGGGGTTCGACTGCGTGCCCTGACGCGTGCGGTGCTCGGCCACACCGCACTAGAGCGTGCGCTGATCATCGAAGAACGGCTTCTCACCCTGCACCTGGCTCGACGCCCGCGGTACCTTCACGGCGTCTGCCGCCGGCTTTTCCACATGCCAGTAGCACTGGCGCACAGCGCGGGTGATGGCGACATACGCCAGCCGCTGGACTTCGTCCTTCTGCGCCGTATCGAACGCCTGCGCATCCCCGGCGCGCCCAAGCCCTGCGAGGCGATACACCTGATTCTTGTAGGGTGAGCTGGTCGGGTACACGCAATCGCCCAACATGAACACGGCATCCGCCTGCAGCCCTTTGGCGCTGTGATAGGTCAGCTGGCGCAGCCGACGTTGTGCGGGAGGAAGCGCTGAATCGGCCTCGATTACTGAGCTGATATGCTCCGAAATCAATGACTTATCGACACCTCTTCGAAACAACATCATGACGCTTTCGCCTGCGGCGTAGTGTCGGCTCAGGGCGGCGCCCAGCGCGGCCTCGTCGCGGTCGACCACCACCACCGGGCTCAGCGCAAGCGCTGCTGCAGGGCCGCCGGCCGTCGCCTTCTTGCCCGCGATGGCGGGCGTGCCACGCACCAGATGCTCAGCCGCGTCGATGATCGCCTGCTGGCTGCGGTAGTTTTCGACCAGCATCACGCGGGTATGGCTGGGCGACAGGAAGGTTTTGGTAAACGCCATGAAAAAAGTCGGTGAACTGCCCCGCCAGCCGTAGATCGACTGCCAGTCATCGCCCACGCACATCAGCGAGGAATGCTGCGCGTTGCGCCCGATGTGCAGCTGCGGCCCACGGCGACGGATTTCCGCCAGGCTGGCGCGCAGCCAGCTGACGATCTGTGGCGACACATCCTGGAACTCGTCGATCATCAGGTGCGCGAGCGGGCGCAATAGCGGATCGGGCAGCAGGCGCAGGTTCTCCGGATTGCGCTCGCTGAACAGCGCGAACATGCGGTTGTAGCTCATCACCGGCGGCGACTGTTGCAGCAAGTGGCTTTCCAGCGCCTGGCTGTACAGCGCCAGGGCTTCGAAGAACAGCGCATCGCTGTCGCCCGGTGGGAAACGCAGAGCGGCGACGGCCGCATTGACGTCCAGACCCAGGTTCTCGATGAAGTTGCTGGCGCCAATGAAGGCATCGAGCAAAGGGGCAGCCGCCAACTCCCCCTTGACCTTGAACTCGAAACCGGGCCCCGCCACCGCATCATCCGCCAACGACGCCGCCAGGCGCCTGGCTGAGGCATAGTTATCCAGCCAAATCAGAGGCTTATCGCAGAAAGCTTGAAACAGGGTGCGCTTGACGGCCCACTCCGCGCGGACCGCCAGCTTGGCCCCCGGACGTTGATACTGCGCGCTCTCGGCAGGATCGAAACCCAGCATCACCCAGGCATCCAGCCCCTCCAGCCGGCCATGCACATGGAAGGTGCTGCCGCGGATCTGCACGGTCTCGCGGCACGGCTCGATGCCCTGGATCGGCCAGGCGCCGGCGGCAAACCACAGGTCCTCGATCACATCGCACAGCTCTTCATCACGCGCGGCCGCCAGTTGCGTCACCTGCACACGCTTCTGCACATCCGGGTGATCGGGGTCCAGCGGCTTGAGCTGCAACGCCTCTCGGCGCATCTCGCCGATCAGTTCGGCAAAGCGCGGGCTACCGTGCAGCAGGTCGCGGTAGCAGAGGTTCATCTGCTGGCGCTGGGCGTCATTCAGGCGCAGGTCGAACGGGTTGCTGTCAGCGTCCTGCTCGCGGCCTTCGGCCAGGTCGTTGCCCAGCGTTTCGAAGGCGCGCAGTTGGCCGAAACCCGGCAGGCTGCGGACCCACGGCAGGATGCGCGAGTGAAAGGTGCGCACCAGCTCGCGTGCTTGCGCTTGGTTGAGGTTGATCTGCCACAGACCGAATACGTGCAACAGGCGTTTGATGAAGTCCTTGCGCGACTCGCGGGTAAAGGTCACCACGGTCATGGCATCGAGCTCGAAGCCCAGGTAACGGTGCAGCAGCAACAAGCGCAGGACCAGGGACGTCGACTTGCCCGCGCCGGCACCGGCCACTACGCACGTTGAAGGCGTATCACTGAAGATCAGCTTCCATTGCGCCGCGCTTGGCTGGGCGGTGGCCGGCAGCCGCGCGGCGACGTCGGCCTTGAAGCGTTTTTTCAGGTCGGCAGCCAGCGGCAGGCGCCAGTCCTCGAACAGGTTGAGGTCCTGGCCCGGCACGCCTGGAGTGGGGTCACGCTCGTCGCGGATCACCAGTACCTGACGCCCAGCCTCGAAGCCCTCGACCCGGCCCTGCTCGAAGCCCTCGCGCGTGCCCTGGGTGTGGCCGCTGCGTTGGCCGTTGGCATGGCCCAGGAACCACGAGTCGCGGTGCTGCGCCTTGAGCCCGCTCAGCCCCCGGCCGAGCAGCCGCGCCGTGAGGCGGCGCAACCAGGGCAGTTGGGCCGGCGGAGCCAGTTCAGGCGCTACCTCGGGGAACTCGTCGGACACGTGGACTTCCTTTGATCTGTGAATCAGCGCGGCATGTTCGCCGGATCTGTAGGAAAGTGCCAGTGATCGCTTTGAGATCAGGGTATTAGCCGATGAATTGCAGGTAAGTTCATCAGTATACCAATCGAACATATCGATTATTTACAGCCAAAATTTACGCTTTTTTCCGATCAGTAGTCGGTGCATCATGGCTCCATTCTCACCTGTCCAGGAGCCAGCCATGCTGCAACTTCGCCCGTTTGAAAGCCTCGGCTACGCCAACCACGGCTGGCTCGATGCCCATCATCATTTCTCCTTCGCCGAGTACTATGACCCGGCCCGCATGCAGTGGGGCAACCTGCGCGTGTGGAACGATGACCTGATCGCCGCCGGCAGCGGCTTCCCGGCGCACCCGCACCGTGACATGGAAATCATCACCTATGTTCGTGAAGGCGCCATCAGCCACGAAGACAGCCTGGGCAACAAGGGCCGGACCGAAGCAGGTGACGTGCAGGTCATGAGCGCCGGCACCGGCATCACGCACAGCGAATGGAACAGCGATCCGGTGGATGTGCGCCTGTTCCAGATCTGGATCATGCCTGACCGACGTGGCGATGCGCCGTCCTGGGGCACCCGACCGTTTCCACGTGGAGAGCGCGGAGAAGGCTTCGTGACCCTGGCCAGCGGCCGTGAAGGTGATGAAGATGCGCTGCGTATCCGTGCTGATGCCCGCCTTGCTGCAGCGACCCTGCGTGCCGGGGAAACTGCCGAATATGTGCTGGACACCGGGCGGCGCGGCTATCTGGTGCCCGCCCGTGGCCTGATCGAGGTCAACGGCCTGCGTGCCAATGCGCGCGATGGCGTGGCCGTGGAGCAGGAACCTGTGCTGCGGGTCACGGCGATCGAGGACAGCGAGATCGTGCTGGTGGATGTCGCCTGACCTGCGCAGTACCTGAATCAGGCCTGCTACGTTGGAGCGGCCGATCCTACAAGGGCGCGATTAGCCGGAAGCAATCATTCCAGCCATAGAATGCGGTCTGTGTGGGAGCGGCTTCAGCCGCGATGGCCGGCGCAGCCGGCCCCATACAGACACCACCGGACAACCTGAAGGAACGGGTAGCCGCCATTGGGGCGGCTGACCGGAGCGCCGGACCGGCCGCTCCTACAAGAGCGCGGTTAGCCGAAAGCAATCATTCCAGCCATAGAATGCGGTCCGTGTAAGGGCGCGATCATCCAGAAGCAATATCGGGTCGCGGCCACTGTCTTCCTTAAGGTTTTATCGCTGGGCTGCGCCACCATAACCGTCCAGACATACCCTGCATCATTCAGATCGATAATAACCTTCGCCCCATTCGATTCGTCCGCCCTCACCCGCCCCGCGCACACTCCGCCCACTTTCTATCGGTTACTGGCGGATTCCCCATGCAACGACCACTCAACCCCTTGCGCTTCCCCCTTGCGGCCCTGGCCGTGGTGGTGATCAGCGCCTGCGGCCGCGCGCCTGATGCGCCGCAGGCTCCGGCGGCGCCCAAAGTCACCGTGGCCAAGGTGATCGAGCAACCGATCAATGAATGGGATGAATTCACCGGTCGCCTGGAAGCACCGGAAACGGTCGAACTGCGCCCGCGCGTGTCGGGGCAGATCGACCGCGTGGCCTTCACCGAAGGCGCGCAGGTCAAGCAAGGTGACCTGCTGTTCCAGATCGATCCGCGCCCGTTCCAAGCGGAAGTACGCCGCCTGGAGGCGCAATTGCAACAGGCCCGCGCCAGCGCCAACCGCAGCGACAACGAAGCTCAGCGCGGCGCGCGCCTGCGTGACAGCAATGCCATTTCCGCAGAACTGGCCGAGTCGCGCACCAGTGCGGCGGCCGAAGCCAAGGCCGGAGTCGCGGCGATTCAGGCACAGCTCGACCTGGCGCGCTTGAACCTGAGCTTCACCCGCGTCACCGCGCCGATCAGCGGCCGCGCCGGACGTGCCCAGTTCACTGCTGGCAACATCGTCACCGCTGACGTGACCGCGCTGACCAGCCTGGTCTCCACCGACAAGGTCTATGCCTATTTCGACGCCGACGAGCGCGTCTACCTCAAGTACACCCAGCTCGCCCGCCAGGGCCAGCGCGGGCAAACCACCCCGGTGTACCTGGGCTTGAGCAACGAGGCCGACACCCCGCACCTGGGGCAGATGAACTTCGTCGATAACCAGGTCAACCCGCGCACCGGCACCATCCGCGGCCGCGCCGTGTTCGACAACCGTGACGGCGCCTTCACGCCAGGCTTGTATGCGCGCCTGAAGCTGGTCGGCAGCGCCCAGTACGACGCGGTGCTGATCAACGACGAGGCGGTAGGCACGGACCTGGGCAAGAAATTCGTCCTGGTGATGGATAAAGACAACACCGCCGCCTACCGCACGGTCGAGCTGGGCCCCAAACTCGAAGGCCTGCGCATCGTGCGCAGCGGCCTGCACAAGGGTGATCGGATCGTCATCAAGGGCCTGCAACGCGTACGGCCTGGCTCGCAGGTCACGCCGCAGGACGCGCCGATGGCCAGCGACGCCACCCTGGCCAACCTCGCCCGCCAGCGCCAAGCCCTGCAGGCGAGCCAGCCGACACCCACCCCGGGCAAAGACGCGGCCAAACTGGCCAGCGCCTCCGCGCCTCGCGGTTAAGGACACACACCCATGAACTTCTCCCGTTTCTTCATCACTCGGCCGATCTTCGCCGCGGTGCTGTCCTTGATCCTGCTGATCGCCGGCAGCATCGCGCTGTTCCAACTGCCGATCAGCGAATACCCGGAAGTGGTGCCGCCCACCGTAGTTGTGCGCGCCAACTTCCCCGGCGCCAACCCCAAGGTCATCGGCGAGACTGTCGCCGCGCCCCTGGAGCAGGCCATCACCGGGGTCGAGAACATGCTCTACATGTCCTCGCAGTCCACCGCTGACGGCAAACTCACCCTGACCATCACCTTCGCCCTGGGCACCGACCTCGACAATGCTCAGGTCCAGGTGCAGAACCGCGTGACCCGCACCCAGCCCAAGCTGCCGGAAGAGGTCACCCGTATCGGCATCACGGTAGACAAGGCCTCGCCCGACCTGACCATGGTCGTGCACCTGACCTCGCCGGATCAGCGCTACGACATGCTGTACCTGTCCAACTACGCCTTGCTCAACGTCAAGGACGAGCTGGCACGCCTGAACGGCATCGGCGATGTGCAGTTGTTCGGCATGGGCGACTACTCGCTGCGTGTCTGGCTCGACCCGAACAAGACCGCCTCGCGCAACCTCACTGCCAGCGACGTGGTGAATGCCATTCGCGAGCAGAACCGTCAGGTTGCGGCCGGCCAGCTGGGCGCACCCCCTGCACCGGGCGCAACCAGCTTTCAGCTGTCAGTCAATACCCAGGGCCGCCTGGTCAATGAGGAGGAATTCGAGAACATCGTGGTACGCGCCGGTGCCGACGGCGAAATCACTCGCTTGAAAGACGTCGCCCGCGTCGAGCTGGGTTCGAGCCAGTACGCCCTGCGCTCGTTGCTCAACAACCAGCCTGCGGTGGCCATCCCGATCTTCCAGCGCCCTGGCTCCAACGCCATCGACATCTCCGATGAAGTGCGGGCGAAGATGGCCGAGCTGAAGAAGGATTTCCCCGAGGGCATGGACTACAGCATCGTCTATGACCCGACCGTGTTCGTCCGTGGCTCCATCGAAGCGGTGGTGCACACGCTGTTCGAAGCGCTGATCCTGGTGGTGCTGGTGGTGATCCTCTTCCTGCAGACCTGGCGCGCCTCGATCATTCCGCTGCTGGCGGTACCCGTGTCGCTGATCGGGACCTTCGCGGTGATGCACCTGTTTGGTTTCTCGCTCAACGCGCTGTCGCTGTTCGGCCTGGTGTTGGCCATCGGCATCGTGGTGGACGATGCGATCGTGGTGGTGGAGAACGTCGAGCGCAACATCGGCCTGGGCCTCAAGCCCCTGGAGGCCACGCAGAAAGCCATGAGCGAAGTCACCGGGCCGATCATCGCCACGGCCCTGGTGCTGTGCGCGGTGTTCGTGCCGGCGGCGTTCATTTCCGGACTCACCGGGCAGTTCTATAAACAGTTTGCGCTGACCATCGCCATCTCCACGGTGATCTCGGCGTTCAACTCGCTGACCCTGTCGCCGGCCCTGGCCGCCGTGCTGCTCAAGGAACACCACGCACCCAAGGATCGTTTCTCGCGGCTGCTCGAGCGCCTGTTCGGCCGTTGGCTGTTCGCTCCGTTCAACCGCTTCTTCGAGCGCGCCTCGATGCGCTACGTGGCGGGCGTGGGCCGGGTGATCCGCTCCAGCGGCATTGCGCTGTTCCTCTATGCAGGGCTGATGGGCCTGACGTACCTGGGCTTTGCCTCGACGCCGACCGGCTTCGTGCCGGCGCAGGACAAGCAGTACCTGGTGGCCTTTGCCCAGTTGCCAGACGCTGCCAGCCTTGACCGTACCGAGGAGGTGATCAAGCGCATGAGCGAGATCGCCCTCAAGCAGCCGGGTGTGTCGGATTCGGTGGCCTTCCCGGGCCTGTCGATCAACGGCTTCACCAATACCCCGAACAGCGGCGTGGTGTTCACGCCGTTGAAGCCCTTCGATGAACGCAAGGACCCGAGCCAGTCTGCCGCCGCCATCGCGGCCGCGCTGAACGCGCAGTTCGCTGACATCGAAGACGCCTATATCGCCATCTTCCCGCCACCACCGGTGCAGGGGCTGGGCACCATCGGCGGCTTCCGCCTGCAGATCGAAGACCGCGGCAACCTGGGGTACGAGGCGCTGTACAGCGAAACCCAGAACATCATCGCCAAGAGCCACAACGTGCCGGAACTCGCCGGGCTGTTCACCAGCTACCAGGTGAATGTGCCGCAGGTCGATGCCGCCATCGATCGGGAAAAGGCCAAGACCCACGGCGTCGCCATCAGCGACATCTTCGACACCCTGCAGATCTACCTGGGCTCGCTGTACGCCAACGACTTCAACCGCTTCGGCCGCACCTACCAGGTCAATGTCCAGGCCGAGCAGCAGTTCCGCCTCGACGCCGAGCAGATCGGCCAGCTGAAAGTGCGTAATGACCGTGGCGAGATGATCCCGCTGGCGACCTTCCTCAAGGTCAGCGACACCTCAGGGCCGGACCGGGTGATGCACTACAACGGCTTCATCACCGCCGAAATCAACGGCGCGGCAGCACCGGGCTACAGTTCCGGCCAGGCCGAGGCCGCCATCGAACGGCTGCTCAAGCAAGAGCTGCCCAACGGCATGGTGTACGAGTGGACTGACCTGACCTACCAGCAGATCCTCTCCGGCAACACCGCGTTGCTGGTGTTCCCGCTGTGCGTACTGCTGGCCTTCCTGGTGCTGGCGGCGCAATACGAGAGCTGGAGCCTGCCGCTGGCAGTGATCCTGATCGTACCGATGACGCTGCTGTCGGCGATCACCGGGGTGATGCTGGCAGGCAGTGATAACAACATCTTCACCCAGATCGGCCTGATCGTGCTGGTGGGCCTGGCGTGCAAGAACGCCATCCTCATCGTCGAATTCGCCAAGGACAAGCAGGCCGAAGGCCTCGACCCGCTGGCCGCCGTACTGGAAGCCTGTCGCCTGCGCTTGCGACCGATCCTGATGACGTCGATCGCCTTCATCATGGGCGTGGTGCCGCTGGTGCTGTCGTCCGGTGCCGGTGCGGAGATGCGTCATGCCATGGGCGTGGCGGTGTTCTCGGGGATGATCGGCGTGACCGTGTTCGGCCTGTTCCTGACCCCTGTGTTCTTCTTCCTGATCCGCCGTTTCGTCGAACGTCGCGAAGCGCGCAAGGCCGCCGCTCGCCCTGCCGTGCTGGAGAGCCACCCATGAACCTGCTCAAACCCCTGACCCCGAGCCTGTTGGCACTGGCCCTGACGGCCTGCGCCGTGGGCCCGGACTATAAGGCGCCGGACACCGCGCCGGCGCAGCTTGATGCACAGCTGCAAGGCCAGCGCCTGGACCGGGCACGCTTCGAAAGCGCCTGGTGGCGGCAGTTCGATGACCCGGTGCTGAACCAGCTGGTCAGCGCATCGCTGGCCGGCAACCGTGATCTGCGGGTGGCCTTCGCCCGTTTGAAGGCGGCGCGCTCATTGCGCGAAGAGGTCAGCCTGGATCAGGTGCCGACCGTGACCAGCCGCGCCAGCAGCGAGGTGGGCAAAGGCCAGATTCCGGGCCAGACCGACCGCCGGGTGAACAGCGAGCGCTATGACCTGGGCTTGGACATGGCCTGGGAGATCGACCTGTTCGGCCGCATCCAGCGCCAGATCGAAGCCAGCCGCGCCCAGGAAGCGGCCGCCGCTGCGGATCTGCAGCAGTTGCAGGTGAGCCTGATCGCCGAGCTGGTCGATGCCTACGGGCAGTTGCGTGGCGCGCAGCTGCGTGAGCGGATCGCCACCGACAACCTCGACAACCAGCGCCAGTCGCGCTCGCTGACCGAGCGTTTGCGTGACGCTGGAGTGGGTAATGAACTGGATGTGATGCGTGCCGAAGCGCGGCTGGCCGGGGTCGAGGCCACGGTGCCGCAGCTGCAGGCCGAGCAGAAGCGCGCACGTAACCGCAT
>NZ_DAMCCR010000088.1:0-18152 GCF_032058845.1 Pseudomonas sp.
GATTCATTTCGCAAAACCCCTATCTGCGTATGCAGGTAGGGGTTTTGTCTTTGGGCGGCGTTTATCAGCTAACCACAGGGAGTCATTTCCCCTTGGGCGTGTTCTGAGCATTACAATGATGCAGACCTACTCCTCAGAAGCTGACCATGCCTGACTCCGCTGATCCGCAACCGCTGCAAGACCTGCCGTTGGATGAGCTCGCTGCCTGCCATGAATGCGATCTACTGCTGCGCAAGCCTGTGTTGAAGCAGAACGAGAAAGCGCAATGTCCACGTTGTGGTTACGAGCTCTATGCGCATCGACACAACGTTGTCAGTCGCAGCCTGGCCCTGGTCATCACTGCCCTGGTGCTGTTCATCCCTGCTAATTTTCTGCCCATCATGCAGCTCCACCTGTTGGGACAAACCTCCTATGACACGGTATGGAGCGGCGTGGCAGGCCTGTACGAGTCCGATATGCGTGGCATCGCTGCAGTCGTCTTTCTGTGCAGCATGGCGATTCCGCTGCTCAAGCTCCTGTGCCAATTGCTCGTGCTGCTGAGCATTCGTTTTGACACGGGCCGCAGCTATGGGCTTTTCATTTATCGGATCTATCACCATGTCCGTGACTGGGGAATGCTTGAGGTATACCTGATGGGCGTGCTGGTCGCGATCGTGAAGTTGGTGGACATGGCGCAGCTGACCGTAGGCCTGGGGCTGGCCTGTTTTGTGTCGTTACTGTTGGTCCAGGTATGGCTGGAGGTGGTGATGTCACCTCATCAGGTCTGGGTCGCGCTTTCCGGGGAGGACGTTCATGCGGGCGATTGATGCCGGTCTTGTGGTGTGCAACGAATGCCATCAACTCAACCGCAAGTGCGAAGGCGCACGGGCTCAGGCATGTACGCGTTGCGGCGCGGTGGTGCATGATCGGCGTCCCAACAGCATCGTTCGAACCTGGGCGTTGCTGTTCACTGCAATGATTCTCTATATACCTGCCAACCTGTTGCCGATCATGACCGTCAGCAGCTTGGGGCAGGGCACGCCCGACACCATAATGTCCGGTGTCATCACCTTGATGAAGCACGGTATGGTGCCTATCGCCGGGGTCGTATTCGTGGCGAGCATTCTGGTGCCGACCTTCAAGCTCATCGGTATCGCCTTGCTGCTGTATTCAGTGCAACGCCATCAGCCGTTGTCTGCACGGCAAAGAATCTGGATGTACCGCTTCATCGAATTCATTGGACGCTGGTCGATGCTGGACATCTTCGTCATTGCCATCCTGGTTGCAGTGGTGAATTTCGGACGTATTGCCAGTGTCGAAGCGAATCTAGGAGCTGTTGCCTTTGCCACGGTGGTGATCCTGACCATGTTTGCAGCGTTAACTTTCGATCCCCGACTGATCTGGGATAACACGGAGTCGGATGACGACCATGAGTGACTTGCCCACGGCTAAAACCCGCCCTGCTTCAAACTGGTCGGCCATTTGGATTCTCCCGCTTATCGCTTTGCTCATCGGTGGTTGGTTGGCTTTTCAGGCCTATCGTGATGCCGGCGTCGAAGTCGAAGTTCGCTTCAAGACAGGCGAAGGTATCGTCGCCAACAAGACAGAGGTGATGTACAAGGGCATGTCGGTGGGTAAGGTCAAGTCTCTGGTACTGGACGATGAAGGCCGCAACACCGGGGTCATTGCTACTATCGAAATGAATCGGGCCGCACAGGATCACCTGACCACGGGTACCCGATTCTGGCTCGTCAAACCCAGCGTGACCATTGCCGGTATTTCCGGGCTGGAGACCTTGGTTTCTGGTAACTATATCGCCATCGATCCTGGCAAGGGCGAGGCGGCCAAACGCTTCACCGCGCTGTCGGAGGCGCCGCCGTTATCTGATAACGAACCCGGTCTTCATCTGACGCTCAAGGCTGAGCGGCTGGGCTCGCTCAATCGTGACAGCCCCGTGTTCTACAAGCAGATCCAAGTGGGGCGGGTGAAGAGCTATCGGCTGTCCGAAGATCAGGATCTGGTCGAAATCAAAGTGTTCATCCAGCCGGCCTACGCCAATCTGGTGCGCAAACATACGCGGTTCTGGAACGCGAGCGGCGTCAGCATCAATGCGGACTTGTCGGGTGTGAAAGTTCGCACCGAATCCCTGGCCAGCATCGTTGCAGGCGGGATTGCCTTCGCCACGCCCGAGCATCGCAAGGACAGCCCGCCTACAGACCCGAATTTGCCATTCCGCCTCTACGAAGACTTTGACGCGGCTCAGGCGGGTATCCGCATCAAACTCAAGCTCACTGACTTCGAAGGCCTGCAGGCGGGTCGCACGCCGGTGATGTACAAGGGCATTCAGGTCGGATCGCTGAAAACGCTGAAAATCGAAGAAGACTTGTCCAGCGCCATCGCCGAACTGACCATGGACCCACTGGCTGAAGATTTTCTGGTCACAGGCACCCAGTTCTGGGTAGTCAAACCCTCGATCTCGCTGGCAGGCATCACTGGCCTGGAGGCGCTGGTCAAAGGCAACTACATAGCCATTCGCCCTGGGGACAAGGGGGCGTCTCCTTCACGAGAGTTCGAAGCTCGGGCCAAAGCGCCGCCGCTTGACCTGAAGGCGCCGGGTTTGCACCTGGTGCTGTTTGCCGACCGCCTCGGCTCGGTCGAGGTGGGCAGCCCCGTCATGTATCGCCAGGTCAAGGTCGGCAACGTGCAGAGCTATCAGTTCGCCCGCGACAGCAAGCGCATCCTCATCGGTGTGCACATCGAGAAGGAGTACGAAAATCTGGTCAACGGCTCTACGCGCTTCTGGAACTCGAGCGGCATTACGCTGACCGGTGGTTTATCCGGTATCAAGGTTCAGAGTGAGTCCTTGCAGACGTTGCTGGCTGGCGGCATCACCTTCGATACGCCGCAGGCCAACGTGAAATTGAAAAGACGTATCCCGCGTTTCAAATTGCACGAAAGCCAGGAGGCAGCGAACCGCGCGGGCACACTGATCACCATTCGGGTAGACAGGGCTGATGGTCTCAAGCCGGGTACATCGATTCGCTTCCGTGGGCTGGAAGTCGGGAACATCGAGAGTGTCGACCTCACCGCTGATCTGCAGGCGGTCTTGTTGCGCGCTCGGATCACCGAGGTGCCTGAGCGCATCGCGAGGGCAGGCACGCAGTTCTGGGTGGTCAAGCCGGCATTGGGTCTGGTGCGTACCGAAAACCTGGACACGCTGATCAGCGGGCAGTACCTGGAAGTCAAACCTGCTGCACGGGTGCAGGCGCCGCAGCGCGACTTCATTGCCTTGGCTGCAGCGCCCGAAGTGACCGAGCCTGAAACCGGATTGCCCTTGACCCTGAGTGCCGCCCGTCGTGGTTCGATCAAGCCTGGCGTACCGGTGACGTATCGAGAGGTCACGGTGGGCAAGGTGACCGGCTATGAATTGGGGCAGAGCGCGGACCGTGTGCTGATCCATGTGCTGATCGAGCCCAAATATGCATCGCTGGTAAGGGGCGGTAGTCGCTTCTGGAACAGCAGTGGGTTTGGCGTTGATTGGGGGCTGCTCAAGGGCGTGAGCCTGCGCACCGAGTCGGTAGAGACCCTCATCGATGGTGGAATCGCCTTCGCGACCCCTGAGGGCGAGCAGATGGGTAACCCCGCCAGGCCCAAGCAGACCTTCGCGTTGTTCGACAAGCCGGATGACCAATGGCTGGAGTGGGCGCCCAAGATACCGCTGGCTAAATAAGCCGCGCGTACCCGCGTCGGACTGCCCGGTCCGACGCTGCGGGCTAGACGCACTTATTTGCGGGCAACAAAAAACCGACCCTAAGGTCGGTTTTTTATGAACAAGTGCTTCGCTTAAGCAGCAGCGACTTCTTTCAGCGCCTTGATGTGCGCATTCAGACGGCCTTTATGGCGAGCAGCTTTGTTCTTGTGGATGATGCCTTTATCGGCCATACGGTCGATGACTGGCACAGCCAGGGTGTAAGCCGATTGTGCTTTTTCGGCATCTTTAGCGTCGATGGCCTTAACTACGTTTTTGATGTAGGTACGGACCATGGAACGCAGGCTGGCGTTGTGGCTGCGACGCTTCTCAGCCTGTTTTGCACGTTTCTTGGCGGAAGGTGAGTTGGCCACCGTCGAGCTCCTCGAAAGACTTTTTGGATAAATGACAAGCAAATAAGGCCGCGAATCATGCCGATGTGTTCATCGGTTGTCAAGGCCATATGCAGGGCTCCGCTGAGTGGCAAGGGTGCGGAAGGAGTGGATTCCATTCTGCGCCGCTACCTGTAAACTCGGGAAATTTAGCTCCCCTGCGAAGAGCGCGGGAGTATCGCACATTCGAGCGCCAACTGGCAGCGCTCCTCGTCCCTTGGCGCAAACTTTTCCATGAACCTGCTCAGATCCCTGGCTGCGGTCAGTTCCATCACCATGATTTCCCGTGTCCTGGGCTTTGTTCGCGACACGATCCTGGCACGTGTATTCGGTGCCGGCGTTGCGACCGACGCCTTTTTCATCGCCTTCAAGTTGCCCAACCTGCTGCGCCGAATTTTTGCCGAAGGCGCATTCTCGCAGGCCTTCGTGCCCATCCTTGCCGAATACAAGACGCAGCAGGGCGAGGAGGCCACGCGGACCTTCATTGCCTACGTCAGCGGGCTGCTGACGCTGGTCCTGGCGCTGGTCACCGTGCTGGGCATCCTGGCTGCGCCCTGGGTGGTCTGGGTCACCGCGCCAGGCTTCGTTGACAGCGCCGAGAAATACGAGCTGACCAGCGCGCTATTGCGTGTGACCTTTCCTTATATATTGCTGATCTCGCTGTCGTCGCTGGTCGGCGCGATCCTCAATACCTGGAACCGTTTCTCGGTGCCGGCGTTCACGCCGACCTTGCTGAACGTGGCGATGATCATCTTTGCGCTGTTCCTGACGCCTTACTTCGATCCACCGATCATGGCGCTCGGCTGGGGTGTGCTCGCCGGTGGCCTGGCGCAGCTGCTGTATCAGTTGCCGGCGCTCAAGCGCATCGGCATGCTGGTTCTGCCGCGGCTCAACCTGCGTGACAGCGGTGTCTGGCGCGTGCTGCGGCAAATGCTGCCGGCGATTCTCGGGGTCTCGGTCAGTCAGATTTCCTTGATCATCAACACCATCTTTGCCTCGTTCCTGGTCGCAGGGTCGGTGTCGTGGATGTATTACGCCGACCGCTTGATGGAGTTGCCTTCCGGGGTGCTGGGCGTCGCCCTGGGCACTATTCTGCTACCGACGTTGGCCAAGACCTACGCCAATCGCGACCGTCAGGAATACTCGCGCATCCTCGACTGGGGTCTGCGCCTGTGTTTCCTGCTGGTGCTGCCGTGCACCCTGGCACTGGCCATCCTCGCCGAACCGCTGACGGTCACGCTCTTCCAATATGGCAAGTTCACCGCGTTCGACGCGGCCATGACGCAACGTGCCCTGGTGGCGTACTCCATCGGTTTGCTGGCGATCATCCTGGTCAAGGTGCTGGCACCGGGGTTCTATGCGCAGCAGAACATCCGTACCCCGGTGAAGATCGCCATCTTCACCCTCATATCCACGCAGTTGCTGAACCTGGTGCTGATCGGGCCGTTCAAGCACGCGGGGCTGGCCTTGGCCATCAGTATCGGCGCCTGCCTCAATGCCGGCTTGCTCTACTGGCGACTGCGCCGTCTCGAGCTGTTTGAGCCGCAACCTGGTTGGGCAGGCTTCCTGGCCAAGCTGGTGTTCGCGGTGCTATTGATGTCTGGCGTGCTGCTGCTGGGCATGCATTACATGCCGGCCTGGGCACAGGGCGACATGCTGGAACGATTCCTACGTCTGGGGGGGCTGATTCTCGCAGGCGTAGTGACCTACTTCGGCTGCCTCTTGCTGTGCGGACTACGCCCGGGCCAATTTGCCCGCAAGTCGCTGCATTGAGGCATTACGAACGCCAGGCGTCGGTTTTCCATTACCAATGCCACAGCTGGGCACTGCTGCCTGTCGTCAGCGCCCGGGTGTGGTTATAATCGACCACTTTATGAGCAAGAAGCGCGCTATGCAGCTGGTCCGAGGTCTTCACAACCTGCGCCCTGAGCATCGGGGCTGTGTCGCCACCATTGGCAATTTCGACGGGGTTCATCGCGGCCACCAGGCGATCCTGGCGCGTCTGCGTGAGCGCGGACAAGCGCTGGGCCTGCCCACCTGCGTCGTGATCTTCGAGCCACAGCCACGTGAATACTTTGCGCCTGACACAGCCCCACCGCGGCTTGCGCGCTTGCGCGACAAGATCGAGCTGTTGGCCGAGGAGGGCGTCGATCAGGTCCTGTGCCTGGCATTCAACCAGCACCTGAGCACGCTCAGTGCCAGCGAGTTCGTCGATGCGATCATGGTCAATGGCCTGCAGGTGCGGCATCTGGAGGTCGGTGACGATTTCCGTTTCGGTTGCGATCGAGCAGGGGATTTCGCCTTTCTGACCGACGCCGGACGGCGCCACGGCTTTACCGTCGAGGCTGCGCAGACGGTCATGCAGGCGGGGCTGCGCGTCAGCAGCACCCAGGTGCGCAAAGCGTTGACCGAGGGCAACTTTGCCTTGGCCGAAGACCTGCTTGGGCGGCCCTATCGCATCTGCGGGCGCGTCCTGCACGGCCAGAAGCTGGCCCGCCAGCTTGGCACGCCCACCGCCAACGTCCAGCTCAAGCGCCGCCGGGTGCCGCTGTCGGGGGTCTACCTCACCAGCGCCGAGATCGACGGCCAGCGCTGGCCGGGTATCGCCAACATCGGCGTACGCCCCAGCGTGGCGGGTGATGGTCGACCGCATCTGGAAATCCATTTGCTGGACTACACCGGTGATCTCTACGACCAGCGCCTGGCCGTGCAATTTCATCACAAGCTGCGTGAAGAGCAGCGCTTTGCCTCACTAGAGGCGCTCAAGTCGGCGATCGACGCGGACATCGCCGCCGCACGTGCCCACTGGCACGCTCAACCGCTAACCAAGAGCCTGAAATGACCGACTACAAAGCCACGCTAAACCTACCGGACACCGCCTTCCCCATGAAGGCCGGCCTGCCTCAGCGCGAACCGCAGATTCTGCAGCGCTGGGACAGCATTGGCCTGTACCGGAAGCTGCGCGAGATTGGCAAGGATCGTCCGAAGTTCGTCCTGCACGACGGTCCCCCCTACGCCAACGGCAAGATTCACATCGGTCATGCGCTGAACAAGATTCTCAAGGACATGATCATCCGCTCCAAGACCCTGTCCGGTTTCGATGCACCGTACGTGCCGGGCTGGGACTGCCATGGTCTGCCGATCGAGCACAAGGTCGAGGTCACCCACGGCAAGCACCTGTCCGCCGACCGTACCCGCGAGCTGTGCCGCGAGTACGCTGCCGAGCAGATCGAAGGGCAGAAAACCGAGTTCATCCGCCTGGGTGTGCTGGGCGAGTGGGACAACCCGTACAAGACCATGAACTTTGCCAACGAGGCCGGAGAAATCCGTGCCCTGGCCGAGATGGTCAAGCAGGGCTTCGTGTTCAAGGGCCTGAAGCCGGTGAACTGGTGCTTCGATTGCGGCTCGGCGCTGGCCGAGGCCGAAGTCGAGTACGCCGACAAGCAGTCCCAGACCCTCGACGTGGCGTTCCCCATCGACCCGGCCGACGCTGCCAAGCTGGCGTCCGCCTTTGGTCTGGCCGAGCTGTCCAAGCCTGCGTCCATGGTGATCTGGACCACCACGCCGTGGACCATCCCGGCCAACCAGGGCCTGAGCGTGCACGCTGATTTCACCTACGCCCTGGTCGACATCGGTGATCGTCTGCTGGTGCTGGCCGAAGAGCTGGTACAGGCCTGCCTGCAGCGCTATGGTCGTGAAGGCACCGTCATCGCCACCGCCAAAGGCGCTTCGCTGGAGCTGATCAATTTCCGTCACCCGTTCTACGATCGCCAGTCGCCGGTGTACCTGGCCGACTACGTCGAACTGGGTGCAGGTACCGGCATCGTGCACACCTCGCCGTCCTATGGCGAAGACGACTTCATCACCTGCAAGCGCTATGGCATGCACAACGATGAAATCCTCACGCCGGTGCAGAGCAATGGCGTGTACGCGCCGTCGCTGGAGTTCTTCGGTGGCCAGTTCGTGTTCAAGGTCGGCCCGGCGATCATCGACAAACTGCGTGAAGTCGATGCCCTGATGCACACCGAAACCATCACCCACAGCTATATGCATTGCTGGCGCCACAAGAGCCCGCTGATCTACCGCGCCACCGCGCAGTGGTTCGTCGGCATGGACAAGCAGCCCAGTACCGGCACGCCGCTGCGTGAGCGGGCGCTGGCTGCCATTGAGCAGACCAAGTTCGTCCCGGCATGGGGCCAGGCGCGCCTGCACTCGATGATCGCCACGCGTCCTGACTGGTGCATCTCGCGCCAGCGCAACTGGGGTGTGCCGATTCCGTTCTTCCTCGACAAGCAGACCGGTGAGCTGCACCCGCGTACCGTCGAGCTGATGGAAGAGGTGGCCAAGCGCGTCGAGCAAGCCGGTATCGAAGCCTGGTTCAAGCTGGACGCCGCTGAGCTGCTCGGCAGCGAAGCCGACCAGTACGACAAGATCACCGACACCCTGGACGTCTGGTTCGACTCCGGCACCACGCACTGGCACGTGCTGCGCGGTTCCCATGACATC
This sequence comes from Pseudomonas sp., assembly GCF_032058845.1. Classification (GTDB taxonomy): domain Bacteria; phylum Pseudomonadota; class Gammaproteobacteria; order Pseudomonadales; family Pseudomonadaceae; genus Aquipseudomonas. The sequence continues at coordinate 8,626 of NZ_DAMCCR010000088.1, forward strand.
GGTCACGCCACCGGTCCGCGTGCCGACCTGTACCTGGAAGGTTCCGACCAGCACCGTGGGTGGTTCCACTCATCCCTGCTGACCGGTTGCGCCATCGATGGCCACGCGCCGTACCGCGAGCTGCTGACCCACGGTTTCACCGTGGATGAGAACGGCCGCAAGATGTCCAAGTCGCTGGGCAACACCATCGAGCCGCAGAAGGTCAACGACACCCTGGGTGCCGACATCATGCGCCTGTGGGTCTCGGCGACCGACTACTCGGGCGAAATGGCCGTCTCCGATCAGATCCTGCAGCGTAGCGCCGACGCCTACCGGCGTATCCGCAACACCGCGCGATTCCTGCTTTCCAACCTGTCGGGCTTCGACCCTGCCCGCGACCTGTTACCCGCTGAAGACATGCTGGCCCTGGATCGCTGGGCCGTTGATCGTACCCTGTTGCTGCAGCGCGAGCTGGAAGAGCACTACGGCGAGTACCGCTTCTGGAACGTCTATTCGAAGATTCACAACTTCTGCGTGCAGGAGCTGGGCGGTTTCTACCTCGACATCATCAAGGATCGCCAGTACACCACCGGTGCCAACAGTGTCGCGCGCCGCTCTTGTCAGACCGCGCTGTACCACATCAGCGAAGCGCTGGTGCGCTGGATCGCACCGATCCTGGCGTTCACCGCCGACGAGCTGTGGCAGTACCTGCCAGGCGAGCGTAACGAGTCGGTCATGCTCAACACCTGGTACGAAGGCTTGTCCGAGCTGCCGGAAGGTTTCGAGCTGGATCGTGCCTACTGGGACCGCGTGATGGCAGTCAAGGCGGTGGTCAACAAGGAGCTGGAGAACCAGCGTGCGGCCAAGGTCATTGGCGGCAACCTGCAGGCCGAAGTCACGCTGTATGCCGAGGACGCCGTTGCAGCGGACCTGGGCAAGCTGGGTGATGAATTGCGCTTCGTGCTGATCACCTCCGCCGCCAGTGTGGCGCCGCTCGCCCAGGCCCCTGCCGACGCGGTGGCAACCGACGTCGAAGGCTTGAAACTGACGGTGGTCAAATCCGGCTACACCAAATGCGGCCGTTGCTGGCACTTCCGCGCAGACGTCGGCAGCCACCCGGAACATCCGGAAATCTGCAGCCGCTGCGTCGACAACCTGTGTGGTTCGGGCGAGGTGCGTCACTATGCCTAACCCCAACACAGGGCGGTTCGGGCGGCTGGTCTGGCTCTGGCTGACCTTGGCGGTACTGGTCCTGGACCAGGCCACCAAGCTCTACTTCGACAGTGCCCTGGCCGATGGCCGGGAGATCAGCGTGATCCCCGGGCTGCTCAGCTGGCTGCTGGCTTACAACACCGGTGCGGCGTTCAGCTTCCTCTCCGACAGCGCCGGCTGGCAGCGTTGGCTGTTCGCGGCCATCGCCGTGGTGGTCAGCGGCATCCTGGTGGTCTGGCTCAAGCGCCTGGGGCGCAGCGACACCTGGCTGGCCATCGCACTGGCGCTGGTGCTGGGTGGCGCACTGGGCAACCTCTACGATCGCATTGCCCACGGCCATGTGATCGATTTCATCTTCGTGCACTGGCAGGACGCCTGGCGTTTCCCGGTCTTCAACCTGGCAGACTGCGCGATCTCCATCGGTGCAGTGATGCTGGCGCTGGATATGTTCAAGAGCAAGAAGTCCGAGGAGCCTGTCCATGACTGATACCCGCATCAGCCAGAACACCGAAGTTACGCTGAATTTCGCCTTGCACCTGGAAAACGGCGACACGGTCGACAGCACCTTCGACAAGACCCCGGCCACCTTCACGGTCGGTGACGGCAGCCTGCTGCCGGGTTTCGAAATCGCGCTGTTCGGCTTCAAGGCCGGTGATCGACGCACCCTCACGATCGCTCCGGAAAACGCTTTCGGGCAGCCCAACCCGCAGAATGTGCAGGTCATGCCGCGTTCGCAGTTCAGCGACATGGAGCTGTCGGAGGGGTTGCTGGTGATTTTCAACGATGCAGCCAACGCCGAGCTACCGGGTGTGGTCAAGGCATTCGACGACCAGCAGGTGACGATTGACTTCAATCATCCCCTGGCTGGAAAGATCCTCAGCTTCGAGGTGGAAATCCTCGAAGTGAAGGCCCTCTAAGCTGGAGCCGAGCATGCAAATCAAACTCGCCAACCCCCGCGGCTTCTGTGCCGGGGTCGACCGGGCGATCGAGATCGTCAACCGTGCCCTGGAGGTTTTCGGCCCGCCGATCTATGTGCGTCATGAAGTGGTGCACAACAAGTTCGTGGTCGAAGATTTGCGCAGCCGCGGCGCGGTGTTCGTCGAAGAACTCGATCAGGTGCCGAACGACGTCATCGTCATCTTCAGTGCCCATGGCGTTTCCCAGGCCGTGCGTCAGGAGGCCGAAGGCCGCGGCCTGAAAGTGTTCGATGCAACCTGCCCGCTGGTGACCAAGGTGCACATCGAGGTGGCCAAGTACAGCCGTGACGGCCGAGAGTGCATCCTGATCGGCCATGAAGGGCACCCGGAAGTCGAAGGCACCATGGGCCAGTACGATGCCAGCAATGGTGGCGCCATCTACCTCGTCGAAGACGAAGACGACGTTGCGCAGTTGCAGGTACGCGATCCTCAGAACCTGGCTTTCGTGACTCAGACCACGTTGTCGATGGACGACACCAGTCGCGTCATCGACGCCCTGCGCACACGCTTCCCGGTGATCGGCGGGCCGCGCAAGGACGATATCTGCTACGCCACGCAGAACCGTCAGGATGCGGTGAAGCAACTGGCCGATGAAAGCGACGTGGTGTTGGTGGTCGGCAGCCCCAACAGCTCGAACTCCAACCGCCTGCGCGAGCTTGCAGAGCGCATGGGGACACCGGCCTACCTGATCGACGGCGCCGAAGACCTGCAGCAGAGCTGGTTCGACGGCGTTGCAAGGATCGGCATCACCGCGGGTGCCTCGGCGCCTGAAGTGCTGGTGCGGGGCGTGATCGACCAGCTCAAGGCCTGGGGTGCAACCCCGGCTCAGGAGCTGGATGGGCGTGCGGAGAACGTTACTTTCTCCATGCCCAAGGAGCTGCGCGTCAAGTCGCTGCTCTGATCAAGGCGTCACTGCGCACCTGGGCTCTGGCTGAGCCTGGGAGCGCAGGCTGATGCGACCTCTGCTGGCAATCACCACCTGATGCGCACTGCGCGCCTGACCCTGCTGGCACAGCTGTAGGGTCGCCCCGTACCACGCAGCCCCCCGTCCTAATGGCACGCCCAGCGCGCTGAACGTCACCTGGCTGCCGCCATTGCTGACGATGTTCAACGGCTGCCCTGGCCGATGCTCGCGCAACCGCTGCCCACCTCCCAGCACCTGCCACCCCTGCGACCAGTTTTCATTGATTGCCCTGACCTCGACGGGCTGCTCCAGCAGCACGGCGTGGTTGCGCGCGTAACGCATGGCCTGGGTGAGTTCGCGGGCGGTGGCGGCCAGGTGTAAGTCATCCCTGATGCTTTTGTAGGCTGGTACGCCAAGCTGTGTCAGGACACCGACCAGCGCCAGTGCCAGGAGCAATTGAATCAGTGTTGCGCCGTGTTGCTTCACCGTGCGTTTCCTCGAACCCGTGCTTTTCTTCAGCATCGCGCCTGGCGGGCATCGCGTCAGTCGGGGCAAGTAGCCAGGTGCAGAGGGAAATGTCTCAGGGAGAGCAGGGATGCAAGCACGTGAACAGGGCATGACATTGGTCGAGGTGTCGCTGAGTCTGGGCATCATGGCGGCAGGGTTGCTGAGCGCAGCTGGCCTGCAGCTGCGTGCCTTGCAGGCCAGCGAGCAGGCCCGCCTGCACAGCCAGGCGGTCTGGCTGGCGCACAGCGTACTTGAGGTGGGGCGCACTGTAGAGGAATTGACCCCGCAGCATGAGGTCGCCTGGCAGATGCAACTCAAGACAGCGCTGGGGGAGCACGCCAGAGGGGTGTTGCGGCACGCGGGAGGAGGGCGCCAGGTACAGGTGCAATGGCCTGGCGCGTCGGGCGGCGATGCCATGGTGATCGACGTACCGGGCAAGGTGGCGCCATGAGCAGTGCGCAGGCCGGATTCAGTCTGATTGAAGCGCTGCTGGCGATGGCACTGGGGCTGGTGGTGTTGGCGGGGTCGAGCCAGGTGTTCGTGTCGGGTTATCAGTCCTGGCAACTGCAAGGCGCCGCCCAGCAGCTGCAGGGTGATGCGCGCTTGGCGCTCAAGCGCATGGCGCAGGATATCCGCATGGCCGGGATGTTCGGTTGCCTGCGCCTGTTGCCAGAGGATTTTCCAGACGCCACGGCAGGCGCCGAATTTGCCCGCCCGGTGACGGTACGCAGTGACAGCCTCAGCCTGATCGTTGCCGAGCTCCCCGGGCATGCTGGCGCCGCCCAGTGGACACTGCACACCGACTGCCAGCAGCAGGCCAAGGTCCGGCAAGGGCGTGTCCCCGCGCCTGCAGGGCAGATGGCACTGCCGATCAGCCGCCTCGAATATCGCCTGTTCGGCACCGAGCTCAGGCAGGTACGGGCCGGCAGTTCGCAGACCCTGCTCGATCATGTCCAGGGGCTGCAGGTGGTGTGGGGGGATGAGCAACGCATCGACCTTCAGCTGGACCTGTACCATCCGCAGTGGAAAATCGCTCAACGTCATGCGGTGAGCGTCGCGTTACGCAATCCGGTGGCTCTGCCATGAAGCATCAGCGCGGCGTGGTCTTGCTGATGTGTCTGGTGCTCAGCCTGTTGCTCGGGGTGCTGGCTGCCTCGGCACTGCGTGATGCCCTGTTGGAAACGCGGCTGTCCGGGCACCTGTTGCGCAGCGTGCAGGCCTTTGAGCAGGCCGAGGCGGCGTTGCTCGAAGCCGCCACGCAGTTGCCCGAACGCCTGCCCGAGTGCCAAGGGTGCCTGCCACCCGCCAGGCCGCACGCGCTCGATGGCCCTTGGCAGCGGAACGCCAGCGGCTACTTCCTGGTGCAGAACCTGGGGATCACGGCGCGTGCGGCGCATGTCCCGGAAGGTGAGTCGGTACGCTTGTTTCGCATCACCGTCGTCAGCGAGCACCTGGCGGCTCGGCAGGTGCTCGAAGCCGTGTATGCGGTCGCGACCAATGGTGCCGGCGAGCCTCGGCGAGTTCTCTGGCGGCAGCGATTCGAGGAAGGATGAGATGCAGCAGGGCCTGAGCATGATCGAGTTATTGATTGTCCTGGCGGTGACCGGCATGCTGGCGGCCGTTGCCTACCCCAGCTATCAGGAGTCACTGCGCCGCGCCGCGCGAAGCGAGATCGTCGGTCAGTTGCACGATGCGGCGCAGCGCCTGGAGCGCCATCGTGTCTTGAGCGGTGGCTATGCCGACACGGACCAGCAGCACACGTCATTGCCGAAGGGCACCGCGTTCTACGAGCTGCGCGCCCTGCGCGAGGCGACGGGCTTCACGCTGGTCGGCACGCGGCGCGGGCACACGATGATGACGGACGACCCCTGCGGCGATTTCGAGCTCGAGCACACGGGGGCGCGTCGTAACCCGGGCAGTCCGGACGATTCACAGGCGTGTTGGGGAAGCTGAGAGGGTGCCGCGCGCGCCGCCGATCATTTCATGTGTTGGATGAATCAATGAGCAAACGAGTAGTGGTAGTCGGCGGTGGTGTCATCGGCTTGCTGACGGCGTTCAACCTGGCCGCGAAGGTCGAGCATGTGACCGTCTGTGACCAGGGCGAGGTGGGTCGGGAGTCATCCTGGGCCGGCGGCGGGATCGTCTCGCCGTTGTACCCCTGGCGCTACAGTCCGGCGGTAACGGCATTGGCGCATTGGTCGCAGGATTTCTACCCGCAATTGGCAGAGCGACTGCTGGCCTCGACCGGCATCGACCCGGAAGTCCACACCACCGGCCTGTACTGGCTGGACCTGGACGACCAGGCCGAGGCCCTGGCTTGGGCCGAGCAGCAAGGCCGACCCTTGCTGGAGGTGGATATCGCCAGCGTCTACGGTTCGGTCAAGGCCCTGGGGCCGGGCTTCGCGCAGGCGATCCACATGCCCGGTGTGGCGAATGTGCGCAACCCGCGGTTGGTGAAGTCTCTCAAGGCGGCATTGCAGGCATTGCCCAACGTGACGGTGCGTGAGCATTGCCCGATCAGCGGATTCGAACATCAGGCCGGGCGGGTGACGGGCGTACACACCGCCGACGGTCTGCTGGCAGCAGACGATGTCGTGTTGAGCGCAGGGGCGTGGAGCGGCGACTTGCTGCGCACGCTGGACCTTGAGCTGCCCGTACAACCCGTAAAAGGCCAGATGATCCTGTTCAAGTGCGCTGAAGACTATCTGCCAAGCATGGTGCTGGCCAACGGGCGTTACGCGATCCCGCGGCGAGACGGGCACATTCTGGTGGGCAGTACCCTCGAGCACGTCGGTTTCGACAAACAACCCACAAGCCATGCGCTGGCCAGCCTGACGGCTTCGGCAATCGACCTGTTGCCGGCACTGGAGGACGCGAGTGTGGTCGGGCACTGGGCGGGACTGCGGCCCGGGTCACCGGAAGGCGTGCCCTACATCGGGCCGGTGCCGGGGCACGAAGGCCTTTGGCTCAACTGCGGCCACTTCCGTAATGGCCTGGTGTTGGCGCCAGCCTCGTGCCAGCTGTTCTGCGATCTGCTGACGGGCACAACGCCCATCATCGACCCTGCACCTTATGCACCTGCCGGGCGCCTGGGCTGAACGCGTCCTGCACAGGCGCGTGCACAACGCCCTGCTCACGAGTGCCGAGCGGGGCCTTGTTCGAGATGCTGCTGGCTGCAGTACCACTGGCTCGCGCGCTGCAGGGCGCGATCATTGGGCAGGTGCACGCCGCAATGGGCGCAACGGACCATGCGCAGTGGATCGTCCAGGTGATGTTGACGCGGTGCTTGCTGGCTGATCTTGAACTTGCGCCACAGCCAGAATGCGGCAGCGATCAAAGCGATCCAGAACAGGAGACGAATCATGGTGTCCGGCTTGTCAGAGTGAGAAAGGGATAGTCTAGGGCTGCGCCAATGAAAAAGGGAGGCCTGAGCCTCCCTTCTTGTTCGAGCGCCGACTCAGTCGAACAGGCCGAAGGTGGCGTAGCTGAACCACGAGCGGTCGTTGTCAGCGTCCTTGGGGCCGGCCGGCGCGATCGGGTTGCCGTTTTCGTCCTTGGGCAGCAGCTCACGCGGAATGTCGTCGCGAGCGTCCTGGAACTGCTTGACCACGTCCTGGTTCGCGCGGGTTTCGCCAGGCGGCAGCGGCGTGTCGGTCTCGATCAGGCCGAGCGTCGCCTTGGACAGCCAGGAACGGCCATCGGACTCTTTCTCCTTCGCCTCGAACTTGCCGTCGACCAGGCTCGGATGGTCGGGGTAGTTGAGTTTCAGGGTTTCCAGGCTGGTGGCCGCCAGGTCATCGAGGTGCATCTTCTGGTACGACTCGACCATGATCGCCAGGCCATCGCCGACCGACGGCGTTTCCTGGAAGTTTTCCACCACGTAACGGCCACGGTTGGCGGCAGCGACGTAGGCGTCGCGGGTCAGGTAGTAGTCGGCCACGTGGATTTCGTACGAGGCCAGCAGGTTGCGCAGGTAGATCATGCGCTGCTTGGCATCGGGCGAATAACGGCTGTTGGGGAAGCGGCTGGTGAGCTGTGCGAACTCGTTGTAGGAGTCACGTGCTGCGCCCGGATCACGCTTGGTCATGTCCAGCGGCAGGAAGCGCGCCACCAGGCCACGGTCCTGGTCGAACGAGGTCAGGCCCTTGAGGTAATAGGCGTAATCGACGTTCGGGTGCTGCGGGTGCAGGCGGATGAAGCGCTCGGCAGCCGACTTGGCAGCCTCGGGCTCGGAGTTCTTGTAGTTCGCGTAGATCAGCTCGAGCTGGGCCTGATCGGCATAGCGACCGAACGGATAACGCGATTCCAGCGCCTTCAGCTTGTTGGTGGCGCTGGTATAGCTGTGGTTGTCCAGGTCAGCTTGCGCCTGCTGGTACAGTTCGGCTTCGCTGAGGTTCTCATCAATGACTTCCTTGTTCGAGGAACAGGCAGCAGTGAGTCCGAGGATGGCGATCAGCAGCAGGTGTTTCACTTGCATGGCGGCTTGCGTCCCTTTGACGGCCGCTGTCTTGGGCGGTGCCGTCCTGTTATGATGAGCGCCCCCGGAAAGACCCGGGGCAAAAGAAGCCGTATTTAACCACAAGCACGCAGCCGAAACCAAAGGCTGTACGCCCGCTGAATCGAGCATGTCCGAGATCATCCAACTTAGCGCAGAAGTCCCGTCCGAGCTGGGAGGCCAACGCCTCGACCAGGTCGCCGCCCATTTGTTCGACGAGTACTCGCGTTCGCGCCTGTCGTCGTGGATCAAGGACGGTCGTCTGACGGTCGACGGCGCGGTGCTGCGGCCGCGTGATACCGTCCATGGCGGGTCAGTTCTGGTCCTTGAAGCCGAGCACGAAGCCCAGGGTGAATGGGAAGCTCAGGACATCGAGCTCGACATCGTCTATGAAGACGAGCATATCCTGGTGATCAACAAGCCCGCCGGGCTGGTGGTGCATCCGGCGGCAGGTCATGCCGACGGCACCTTGCTCAATGCCTTGCTGCACCACGTGCCAGACATCATCAACGTGCCTCGCGCCGGCATCGTTCACCGCCTCGACAAAGACACCACCGGCCTGATGGTGGTCGCCAAGACTCTGCAGGCGCAGACCAACCTCGTCGAACAGCTGCAATCGCGCAGCGTCAGCCGTGTGTATGAATGCATCGTGCTCGGTGTGGTCACGGCAGGCGGCAAGATCGACGCGCCGATTGGTCGGCACGGTGGGCAGCGCCAGCGCATGGCGGTCACCGATGGCGGCAAGCCTGCCATCAGCCACTACCGGGTACTCGAGCGGTTCCGCCTGCACACCCATGTGCGGGTGAAGCTGGAAACCGGTCGGACCCACCAGATCCGCGTACACATGGCCCACGTCAACTTCCCGTTGATCGGCGATCCGACGTACGGTGGTCGTTTCCGCATCCCGCCGGCGGCCAGCCCCTCCCTGGTCGATGCTTTGAAGACGTTCCCGCGCCAGGCCCTGCACGCACGCTTCCTGAAATTGATTCACCCGGCCACGGGCAAGACCATCGGTTGGGAAGCGCCACTGCCGGATGACTTCGTCTGGTTGCTGTCGTTGCTCAAGCAAGACCGCAGCGACTTCATCGGATGACGCCCCTGACCCAGGCGCTGCTGTTCCCCGACTGGCCGGCCCCGGCCTCAGTCGGCGCCTGTGTCACGACCCGTGAGGGCGGCATCAGCTTGCCGCCCTACGACACCTTCAACCTGGGTGACCATGTCGGCGATGCGCCGCGGGCGGTCGCCGAGAACCGCAGACGTCTGAGCGAGGCGCTGGGCGTGCGTCCGGCCTGGCTCAAGCAAGTGCATGGCGTTGACGTGGCGCATGCCGATCCGGCGCATGTCCTGCAAGCCGATGCCTGCTGGACGGCCACCCCCGGCGTAGCCTGCACCGCGATGACCGCCGATTGCCTGCCGGTCCTGTTCTGCGACCGCGCCGGCACGCGCGTGGCGG
>NZ_DAMCCR010000089.1:0-9787 GCF_032058845.1 Pseudomonas sp.
GCCGTGGGCGGCTTCGATCAGCGTCTGTCGCCAGTGCTCGGGGTCCGAGGAGCGCCGGCCCAGCTCCAGCCGCGCCTTGAGCGCTGCCAGTGGAGTGCGAAGCTCATGGGCGGCATCGGCGATGAACTGCGCCTGACGCTCGAACTGCGCGCGCAAGCGCTCGGTGAAGTGATTGAGCCCATGCACCAGCGGACCGAGTTCGCGTTGCACCTGCACCAGGGGCAGCGGTCGCAGGTCGTCGGGCTGGCGCTCTTCGACCGCGCTGCGCAAGCGCTCCAGCGGGCGCAGCGCGGCGCTCACGGCGAACCACACCATGACCAGCGCGGCCAACGCCAGCATGCCCAGGCGCAGCAAGGTGTCCGTCATCAGGTCACGGGCCATGCTCACCCGCGCCTCTTCGGTCTCGGCCACGCGAATTTCGGCCATGCCGTTCATGTTCGGCTCGCTGACGGGCTGGAGCAGGCTGACCACGCGTACGTCCTGGCCCTGATAGGTGGCGCTGTAGAAACGCGCCAGGGCCGGGTAATCGTCGGTACGCGGTGTGCCTGGCGGCGGCGGCGGCAGATGCTCGTAGCCCGAGATCAGCCGCTGCTGGAAGTCCAGCACCTGGTAGTAGATGCGGCCGGCGCTGTCGTAGGCAAAGGTGTCGAGGGCCACGTACGGCACGTCGGCGCTGAGCGTGCCGTCGCGCTGCGAGAGGCCGGCGGCAATGGCCCGTGCCGAGGCCAGCAGGGTGCGGTCGTAAGCGGTGTCGGCGGCTTCGCGACCGTTCCAGTAAGCGCTCAGGCCGCTGGCGATCATCAGCACCACCAGCAGCAGCGCCAGGTTGCCGAGCAAGCGTCCGCGCAGGCTGCCGTTGTCACGCATCGCGGTGTTCGAGCAGGTAGCCCAGGCCGCGGAAGGTGACGATGGCGACCGGGTGGCCATCGAGCTTCTTGCGCAGGCGGTGGATGTAGATCTCGATGGCATCCGGGCTGGCCTCTTCATCAAGGCCGAACACCTGGGCTGCCAGTTGCTCCTTGCTCATCACCCGCCCGGGCCGGGCGATCAGTGCTTCGAGCACGCTGTGCTCGCGGGAGGTCAGGGTGAGGTGTTCACTGCCGAGGGTGAAACGCCGCGTGTCGAGGTGATAGACCAGCGGGCCGCAGCACTGCTGGCGCTCGCCGCCCAGCACGCTGCGCCGCAACAACGCCTTGACCCGCGCCTCCAGTTCGCTCAGCTCGAAGGGCTTGGCCAGGTAGTCATCGGCGCCGAGATTCAGACCGTGCACGCGGTCTTTCACGTCACTGCGGGCAGTGAGCATCAGCACCGGTACGGTCTTGCCGCGCCCACGCAACCGCGCCAGCACCTCGAAGCCGTCCATGCGCGGCAAACCGACATCGAGCACCACGGCAGCGTATTCCTCGCTGGTCAGGGCCAGGTCGGCCGCCACGCCGTCATGCAGCACGTCCACGGTCAGGCCTTGGCTCTTGAACGCCTGCGCCACGCTTTCAGCCAGTTGCAGGTGGTCTTCGACCAGCAACACACGCATCGCCTTCACCCTTGAGTCGTTCGGTTGGCGCGGAGTGTACCCCTGCGATCAGGTCTGTGAAGCTCTTTGTAACAAACCTGTGACCGTGAAAGGTTGGTGAAAGGTTGGTTACCTAGGATCGCACCACGGCAGCCCGATCTGCTGAGCGATGCACCTCGAAGGTGCAGCCAATAAGAACAAGAACTGGAGTCACCCCCTGATGCTGTCGACACAGCTACAGGCGCTTGCGCCTTCCCGTCTGCTTCGCTCTCGCCCCGGCACCCTTGCCAGCGCCCTCGCCTTGGCCGGCGTTGCGCCGATGAGCCAGGCCGCCTTCTTCGAAGACAGCACTGCCACCTTCGAAACCCGCAACATGTACTTCAACCGCGACTTTCGCGACGGCACCAGCGCGCAGCAATCCAAGCGCGACGAATGGGCCCAGGGGTTCATGCTCAACGTCGAGTCGGGCTACACCGACGGCACCGTGGGGTTTGGCGTCGACGCGCTGGGCATGGTCGGCATCAAGCTCGACTCCAGTCGTGATCGCACAGGCACTGGCCTGCTGCCGGTGCACGACGACGGCAAGGCGGCCGACGAATATGCCAAGCTCGGCCTGACCGGCAAGGTGCGCATTTCCGCCACCGAACTGAAAGTCGGCACACTGATCCCGGTCACCCCTGTACTGCGTCCCAACGACGGCCGCATCCTGCCGCAAACATTCGAAGGCGCCCTGCTCACTTCGCGCGACATCGACCGCCTGACGTTCATCGGCGGGCGCATGGAGAAGGTCAAGGACCGCAACGACACGAACTGGGAAGACCTGGCCCTGAACAACAAGGGCGGGCGCTTCGGCGGCACCTTCAGTGGCAATCATTTCGACATGGCCGGCGTCGATTACGCGTTCAGCAAGGCGCTGACCGGCACCTACTACATCGCCCAGCTCGACGACATCTACCGCCAGCATTACCTCGGCCTGCTCGCCAGCCAGAAGTGGGGCCCAGGCACCTTCGGCGCCGACCTGCGGCTGTCCACCAGTGACGACCAGGGCCAGGCCAAGGCCGGGCGCATCGACAACACCACGGCCAACGGCATGCTCAGCTACGCCCTCAGCGGTCACAAGCTCAGCGGCGCTTACCAGCATGTGTCGGGCGACAGCGCCTTCCCCTACCTCGATGGCGCCGACCCGCATCTGGTCAACTTCGTCCAGATCAACGACTTCGCCAACGCCGACGAGCATTCCTGGCAACTGCGCTACGACTACAACTTCGCCGCCATCGGCGTACCCGGCCTGAGCTTCCTCACCCGTTACATCAGTGGCGACAACGTCAGCCGCGCAGCGGGTGGCGAGGGCAAGGAATGGGAGCGTGACACCGAACTCAAGTACGTGGTGCAAAGCGGTCCGTTGAAAGACGTCGCGGTGCGCCTGCGCAATGCCAGTTTCCGCTCCAACTTCACCCGAGACGCGGACGAAACCCGCGTGCTGGTGAGCTACAGCGTGGCCCTTTGGTAATTCACAAGAACAATTGACGGAGATAAGACAATGACCTTTTCCCTGCGCCGCCTCGTACTCGCCACTGGCTGCCTGCTGCTGGCCGGCAACGCCCTGGCCGCCGAACCCAAGCGCCCTGAATGCATCGCCCCGGCCTCGCCCGGCGGCGGCTTCGACCTGACCTGCAAGCTGGTACAGAGCGCCCTGCTCAACGAGAAGATCCTCAGCAAGCCGATGCGCGTGACCTACATGCCCGGCGGCGTCGGCGCGGTGGCCTACAACGCCGTAGTGGCGCAGCGTCCGGCCGATGCCGGGACCCTGGTGGCATGGTCCAGTGGTTCGCTGCTGAACCTGGCGCAGGGCAAGTTCGGTCGTTTCAACGAGAACGCGGTGAAGTGGCTGGCGGCCGTGGGCACCAGCTACGGCGCCATCGCCGTGAAGAACGATTCGCCGTACAAGACCCTCGATGACCTGGTTGCCGCGCTGAAGAAAGATCCGAGCAAAGTCGTGATCGGCTCGGGCGGCACCGTGGGTAGCCAGGACTGGATGCAGACCGCGCTGATCGCCAAGGCCGCCGGGATCAACCCGCGTGACCTGCGCTACGTGGCCCTGGAAGGCGGCGGTGAAATCGCCACAGCGCTGCTGGGTGGACACATTCAGGTGGGCTCGACCGACATCTCCGACTCCATGCCACACATCCAGAGCGGCAACATGCGCCTGCTCGCGGTGTTCTCCGAAGAGCGCCTGGACGACCCGGAAATGAAGAACATTCCGACCGCCAAGGAGCAAGGCTACGACATCGTCTGGCCAGTGGTGCGCGGTTTCTACCTCGGGCCGAAGGTGAGCGACGAGGACTACGCGTGGTGGAAGGAATCGTTCGACAAGGTGCTGGCCTCCGAAGAGTTCGCCAAGCTGCGTGACCAGCGCGAGCTGTTCCCCTTCGCCCTGACTGGCGAGGAGCTGGACAAGTACGTGAAACAGCAAGTGGCGCAGTACAAGGTTCTGGCCAAGGAATTCGGTCTGGTGCAGTAGCACGGTTTCGGCTCTGGACCTTCGGCTAAAGCCGCTTCCATGAAATTCGCGGTCGCCTTCACAGGCAACTTCGATGGGCTCACCGAGCCCCCTGTGGGAGCGGCTTTAGCCGCGATGGCCGGCAACGCCGGCCCAGTACAAACCCAGTGATCAACCGGGCAAACGAAGCCGGGGCGGCTGCGCCGCCCATCGCGGCTAAAGCCGCTCCCACAAAGATTCGCGTTCGCCTGCACAAGCAATTTCGCAGGCTTACCGAACCCCTATGGGAGCGACCGGTCCGGCGCTCCGGTTAGCCGCGATAGCCGGCGCAGCCGGCCCAGTACGAACCCAGTGATCAACCCGGAAAACCCGCTCATCTGCAGCCGTTTATCCGAGTTGATCCAAACATCGCCGGCCCGTGCCGGTACGCACTTACCTAGTTCGAGGATTTCCCCATGATCCTGCAACGCATTTTCGCCCTTGCCATGCTGGCCGTGTGCGCCGCCCTGGCGGTGATGGCCTGGCCGTATCAGGCCGCGTTTTCCTACGAGCCGGTCGGCCCGCGTGCCTTTCCGCTGTTGATGCTCGGCCTGATGGGCCTGGGCCTGCTGTACATGGCGATTCGTCCGACGCCCATCGTGCGTAAAGACGACGAGCCGGAGCTCGACCGCGCCACCTTGATCAAGATCTGCCTGTGCATTGGCTTGCTGCTGCTGTTCGCGGCCACCTTCGAATCGCTGGGCTTCATCCCTAGCGCGATCCTCGCCGGTGTGCCGATGGCACGTCTGTACGGCGGCCGCTGGTTGCACAGCGCCATCGTCGTGACGCTGATGAGCATTTTCCTCTACTGGCTGTTCGATCGCATGATGGACGTGCCGCTGCCCCTGGGCCTACTCAGTGTTCTGGAGAACTGACACATGGATACCTTGAGCTACCTGGGACAGGGCTTCGGCGTCGCCCTCACCCCCTACAACCTGGTCACCGCCCTGAGCGGCACCTTGATCGGCACCGTCGTCGGCCTGTTGCCGGGCCTGGGCCCGATCAACGGCGTGGCGCTGTTGATCCCCATCGCCTTCGCCCTGGGCCTGCCACCGGAATCGGCGCTGATCCTGCTGGCAGCGGTGTACCTGGGTTGCGAGTACGGCGGCCGGATCAGCTCGATCCTGCTGAACATCCCGGGCGAAGCGTCGACCGTGATGACCACCCTCGACGGCTACCCGATGGCTCGTCAGGGTCTGGCCGGCGTCGCGCTGTCGCTGTCGGCGTGGAGCTCGTTCATCGGTGCCTTCATCGCCACCTGCGGCATGGTCCTGTTCGCCCCGCTCCTGGCGAAATGGGCGATCGCCTTCGGACCTGCGGAATACTTCGTGCTGATGGTGTTCGCCATCGTCGCGCTGGGCGGCATGGCCGGCGACAAGCCACTGAAGACCTTCATCGCCGCGTTGATTGGCCTGTTCCTCTCGGCGGTCGGCATCGATGCCAACAGCGGCGTCTATCGTTTCACCGGTGACAGCGTGCACATGGCCGACGGCATTCAGTTCGTCGTGCTGGTGCTGGGGCTGTTCTCGATCAGCGAGATCCTCTTGCTGCTGGAGAAGACCCACCACGGTCACCAGGCGGTGAAAGCCACCGGGCGCATGCTGTTCAACATGAAAGAAGCGGCCTCGGTGTTCGCCGTGAACATCCGCTGCGGCCTGCTCGGTTTCATCATGGGCGTACTGCCGGGCGCCGGTGCGACCCTGGCCAGTGCCGTGGCCTACATGACCGAAAAACGCATGGCCGGTGCCAGTGGCAAGTTCGGTCAGGGCGATGCCCGTGGCCTGGCGGCGCCGGAAACCGCCATCGGTGCGTCCTGCTGTGGCGCCCTGGTGCCGATGCTGACACTGGGTGTACCGGGTTCGGGCACCACGGCGGTGATGATCGGCGCGCTGACGCTGTACAACATCACCCCTGGCCCGCTGTTGTTCCAGCAGCAGCCGGACATCGTCTGGGGCCTGATCGCCTCGCTGTTCGTTGCCAACATCATGCTGGTGATCCTCAACATCCCGATGATCCGCATCTTCACCCGCATCCTCGCCGTGCCGAACTGGGCGCTGGTGCCGGTCATCGCGATCATCACCGGTATCGGTGTGTACGCCGTGCACGCCACCACCTTCGACCTGTTCCTGATGGTCGCCATTGGCATCATGGGTTACATCTTGCGCAAGCTGGACTTCCCGCTGTCGCCGATCCTGCTGGGGTTCATCCTCGGCGGCCTGATGGAGCAGAACCTGCGCCGCGCGCTGTCGATCTCCAACGGTGAGCTGGGCATCCTCTGGTCGAGCCCGATCAGCATCGGTGTGTGGGTGTTGACGGCGTGCATGATCTCGCTGCCGCTGATTCGCATCTGGCGTCGCCGGGCCAAGCAGCGCCAGGCCATGGCGGATGCCTGATCGCAGGCTGCCGCTGTACTGGGCAACGGGGCTGGTCGGTCTTGCAGGCGGGTTTCTCGCCAGCAAGGTCGGCTGGCCTTTGCCGTGGATGGTCGGCGCCCTGCTGGCCATCATCCTGGTGCGCTGCCTAACCCCGTGGCAGTTGTCGGAAATCCCCCACGGGCGCAAGTGCGGCCAGTGGATCATCGGCGTCGGTATCGGCCTGCATTTCACGCCGCTGGTGATCGAACAGGTCTCCAGCCATTTCCTGTTGATCGTCTTCGGTGCGTTGCTGACTACGGTGTCGAGCGTGATTGGCGTGTGGTGGCTGCGCCGCAGCGGTGAAGACCACGCCACGGCGTTTTTTGCCAGCATGCCGGGTGGCTCTGGCGAGATGGTCAACCTCGGCGCGCGCAATGGTGCGGTGCTCAGCCAGGTGGCGGCGGCGCAGAGTTTGCGTGTGTTGACGGTGGTGCTGTGCGTGCCGGCGCTGTTCAAACTGCTGCTCGGTGAGGGCGCGGCGGTGCATCTCGCTGGCGCCGTGAGCTGGCCGTGGCTGGCACTGATTGCGCCGCTGGCCCTGCTCAGTGCCTTCGTGTGGCAGCGTTTGCGCCAGCCCAACCCGTGGTTGTTCGGGCCGTTGCTGGTGGCGGCGACGGTGAGCCTGGCGGGCGACCTGCAGGTGTCGCTGCCCGATGGCGCCAGCCAGATGGGGCAGTGGCTGATCGGCAGTGGGCTGGCGTGCCACTTCAATCGGGCGTTCTTTCGGCGGGCGCCGGCGTTTCTTGCGCGGACTTTGGTCGCGACGGGCTTGAGCATGATCATCGCGACGGCGGCGGCCTGGGTAATGGCCGGTTTGACCGGCCTGGATGTGCGTTCGCTGACCCTGGGCATGATGCCCGGTGGGATCGCCGAAATGAGCCTGACGGCTGAGACCTTGCAGCTTTCGGTAGCGCTGGTGACGGCGTTGCAGGTGATGCGTTTGCTGTTCGTGCTGTTTCTGGCTGAGCCGTTGTTTCGGGTGTGGCGGCGGTAGGCGGGGTTGCTCGGTGACTGTCGGCAGGTGAGCGTGTGGGAGCGGCCGGTCCGGCGCTCCGGTTAGCCGCGATGGCCGGCGCAGCCGGCCTAGCACAGACAACACCGGACAACCTGATGGAACGGGGTAGCTGCCATTGGGCCGGCTGCGCCGCCCATCGCGGCTGACCGGAGCGCCGGACCGGCCGCTCCCACATGGAACGCGTTGCTGTCGAAAAGCCTGATCCGACCGTTTGTCAGCCTTTAGCGAAAGACAGTTGGCTCCCACTCGGACCACGCTCGCAGAAACTCTCACTTTGACCGACCCAGCTCAGACCCTGTGGGAGCGGCTTTAGCCGCGATGGGCGGCGCAGCCGACCCCCTCCCCCTCACCGGGATCGATCCTTACTGCCCCCCATCCAACGCCGGCAGCGCCCAGTTGATCGGCGTGATCCCGCGCTGCTCCAGGAAACCATTTGCCCGGCTGAAATGCCCGCAACCGATGAATCCCCGATACGCCGACAACGGCGACGGGTGCACCGACTTGAGTACCAGATGCTTGGTGCCATCGATCAGCTTCTGCTTGCTCTGGGCATGGGCGCCCCACAGCAGGAACACCACGTTTTCACACTGCTCGCTGACCACCTCGATGATGCGGTCGGTGAAATGCTCCCAGCCTTTCTTGGCGTGGGACGCGGCGTTGGCGCGTTCGACCGTCATGGTGGTGTTGAGCAGCAGCACGCCCTGTTCGGCCCAGCTTTGCAGGTATCCATGGTTGGGAATCGGCAGGTTCAGGTCGCGGTGCAGCTCTTTATAGATGTTCACCAGCGACGGTGGCGTCGGCACCCCCGGTTGCACCGAGAAGCACAAACCATGCGCCTGGCCAGGGCCGTGGTAGGGGTCCTGGCCGAGGATCACCACCTTGACCTGCGGCAGCGGCGTGGTGTTGAGCGCGTTGAAAATCAACGGCCCGGGCGGATAGATCTGCTTGCCGGCAGCATGCTCCTGGCGCAGGAAGGCGCGCAGTTGATGCATGTAGGGCTGGTCGAATTCGTCGCGCAGGGCGGCTTTCCAGGTGGGTTCGAGCTTGATGCGATCTTCATCGGTCATGGTGTGATCCAGAATCAGGTGGGGCGGCCTGAGCATCGTCGGCACATCTGCGCTCGGGTCAGGCAAGGCGAAATCGGGGCGTCGACTGTACCGAAGTGCATGAACTTTCCAAGCCCTGTTTCATGTCGTCTGGCCAGGGCCGGCCTGTTTCGTGCACACGCCAGATGCTGCTGTCCATTCCTCCGACCGGTAGCCGACCTGCTCCCTGCATTGGCCCGGCATACGTAACGCTGATGCTCATTCATCCGACCGGTAACCGGCGTATTCGGTTCGCCCAGCCATACTGCAACGACCATCTGTGCGAGGTATTCCATGACCCTTCAATGCGAGGTTCTCACAGGCGCTGACGGCGCCTGCATCGGCGTTGCCACGCTCGACGCCGCCAAGACGCTCAATGCCCTGACCTTGAGCATGATCGAAACCCTCGACGTCCAATTGCGCGCCTGGGCCCATGACCCCAATGTGGTCTGTGTGCTGTTGCGTGGCAATGGCGCCAAGGCCTTTTGCGCAGGCGGCGATGTGCGGGCGCTGGCCGACGCCTGTCGCGAGCGGCCAGGCTGCGTACCGCCAGTTGCCGCGCGCTTCTTCGCCGCCGAATACACCCTCGATTATCACCTGCACACCTACCCCAAGCCTTTGCTGTGCTGGGCCCACGGCCACGTGCTGGGCGGCGGCATGGGCCTGTTGCAAGGGGCTGGGGTGCGCATTGTCACGCCAGGCAGCCGGCTGGCGATGCCGGAAATCGGCATCGGCCTGTACCCGGATGTCGGGGCCAGTCATTTCCTCGGTCGGCTGCCGGGCAAGCTGGGGCTGTTCCTCGGCATGACCGGCGCCACCCTCAATGCCCGCGATGCACTCGATCTGGACCTGGCCGACCGGGTCTGGCAAGACGACCAACAGCAGACCCTGATCGATGAACTGCTGCAACTGAACTGGCAGGAACAGACCGCCCTGCAGCTGAACAGCCTGCTGCGCTGCGGCCATCAGTGCGCCAAGGCTCACCTGCCCGAAGCGCAGTGGCTGCCGCGCCGGGCACTGATCGACGAGGTGCTCGACGTCGCCGATGCCGCCTCGGCCTGGCAGGCGCTGGCTGCCCTGCGCCATCACGCCGACCCGCTGCTGGCCAAGGCCGGCGAGCAGACCTACCGCGGCTGCCCGCTGACGGCGCATCTGGTCTGGGAACAGGTACAGCGCGCGCGCCGGCTGTCACTGGCGCAGGCGCTGCAGATGGAATACGCGATG
>NZ_DAMCCR010000089.1:10057-18044 GCF_032058845.1 Pseudomonas sp.
AAAAAAGAAGGAGGGCTGCCTGATGCCAGTCAGTTGATCCAGGCCGTCATCACTATTCCAACCGGAGCGCCAGACCGGCCGCTCCGTCCACAAACCCGCGCTCTACTAGGCAGCGCGGGGCCGAGTGGCAGGCGGACCGCGACCGTTTACCGTCGCTGGCCATGGCCGCCGTGATGGCGCGAGGGCTCACCGCCGCCCGGCCCACCTGGCCAACCCGCCTGGGGCCCATCACGCCGCGGCCCCTGCCGGTAGTCATATCGCTCGCGGTCGCGGCCATAGTCGTAGCGCTGGCGATGGCCGTAATCATTGCGCGGGCGGCTTTGCCAGATGATCACCTCGGGCGGAGCGTACGGCCGATAGCGCGGCGCAGGCGGCACGCGGTAATACCCCGGCGGCGGCGCGTAGTAACCCGGAGGCGGCGCGTAATAGCGCGGCGGCGTCGAATAGCGATAGCGCGGTTGCGGCACCACGTAATAGCCGTCACTGGGGTAATAAGTCTCGCGGTCGACGCGATAGACTTCCGTACGGGTGTAACCGCCGGTCGTGTAGGGCACGCAGGCAGTGGTCAGCAGCGCCGCGAGGGCGATGAGCAGGATTCGAGGGAGCATGGCGGCCTCCTGGACCGCTGAGGTGCCCAGGCCAGCGGCGCTGGCGGGCGTCGATTCGTGGATGTTAATCGACATGGGTAAGACTGCGTTATCAGCGTTCAGTGCCATTGAAGCAACAAGTTGAAACATCTAGTCAAAGCCTGAAAAACATGCGGTCATTTTGCGCCCATCTCACTAGAATGGCCGGCTTGGCAAACATCATGGGAAGATCATGCCGCCTCGTTCTGCCTTGTTCTCGCAGCGTTCGCTGATCCTGGCCTTGCTGGTGCTGCTGAGCTGCGGCTTCCTGTCCACCTCGCTGCTGAGTTATCTCGCCTCGCGCAGTACCATCCGCGACAGCATCATCAACACCGAGCTGCCGCTGACCTCGAACACGGTGTATTCGGAAATACAGAAGGACCTGATCCGACCGGTGTTGATGGCGTCGATGATGGCTCAAGACACCTTCCTGCGCGACTGGCTGCAACACGGCGAGCAAGACGCCCGGCGAATCACCCGCTACCTCGCCGAAATCGTTGCCAAGCAAGGTATCTTCACGGCGTTTCTGGTCTCTGAAACCAGCCGCATCTACTACCAGGCCAAGGGCGTGCTCAAGACCGTCGAGGCCGATAGCTGGCGCGATGCCTGGTATTTCCGCCTGCGTGAACACCCCGCACCCTACGAGATCAATGTCGACCTGGACATGGCCAACCAGGACACCCTCACCGTGTTCATCAATTACCGCATGGTCGACGACGAGCAGCGTTTCATCGGTGCAGCAGGGGTGGGCCTTAGCGTCGACACGGTGATCAAACTGATCGACGACTACCAGCGCCGCTATCAGCGCTCGGTGTTCTTCACCGACGCCAGCGGCAAGGTGGTGCTGACAGCCTCTGAAGGCGGTCCGCACGGGTTGCGCGCCGGGGATCAACTGGCCGACAGCGCCGCCCTGCAGAATCTGAAAAGCCGCATGCCCACGCCTGCGCCCGGCAGCCACAGCTATGAAGACGCCGCCGGGCACAGCCACTTTCTCAACGTGCGACTGATCCCCGAGCTGGACTGGTACCTGATGGTCGACAAGCGCGAGACAGGCGCGCTGGATCGGGTGCGCGAGTCGCTGTACATCAACCTGATCATCTGCGCGATGATCACCGTGATCGTTTTGCTGCTGCTCAACGCCATGGTCAAGCGCCACCAGGACAACACCGAGGCCCTGGCCACCCTCGACAGCCTCACCGGGCTGCCCAACCGGCGCAGCTTCGACCTGCTGGCCGAAAAGGCACTGTTGCAGGCGCACCGCGAGCAGACGCCGCTGGTGGCACTGCTGATCGATCTTGACCACTTCAAGGCGCTGAATGACAACCATGGCCACCTGGCCGGCGACGAGGTGCTGCGCCAGTTTGCCTATGTGCTGCAGGGCAGCCTGCGCCAGACCGACATCCTCTGCCGCTGGGGCGGTGAAGAGTTCATCGTGCTGCTGCGCGGGGTGCCCGACGAGCTGGCCTTTGAGGTGGCCAACAAGATTCGGCAGCGCACCGAGCAGCTGTTTTTCAGTTTCGAGGACCAGCCGCTGCGCCTGACCACCAGCATCGGCCTCAGCAGCCTGCAAGCGAACGACACCTTGCAGAGCCTGCTGGCCCGCGCCGACCACGCGCTGTACCGCGCCAAACAGGGTGGGCGTAACCGCGTCTGCGGCGAGGCGCTGGAGACGACTCATGACTGATGCCCGGTTCTGTTCAAGTTGTTGCGCACCCCCACTGCCCCGCACCCCCCAGGCCCGGTTCCGCGCCGCGCGGGACGGGCATGATCAGCCCTGCAGCGAAGCGGCTGGAGGCTGCACATGACTGACCCCCAGCGCTGTCCCGCCTGTGGCGGGCGCAATGATTGCACGCTTGCCGATCCGCGCCGCGCCACCGAGGCCTGCTGGTGCTACGGCGTGACCATTGCCCCCGCCGTTCTGGCAGCCCTCCCCGCCGAGCAGCGCAACAGCCGTTGCCTGTGCCCGCGTTGCGCCCAGGTGCTGGCGCAGCTCGACGCAGCGCCACCGGCGCCGAACCGCTAGACTGCGTGCCCCCCTCGCCCGACCCCGACTGCCATGCGCCTGGACCGATTTCTCGCCAACCTGCCTCACCTCAACCGCCAGCAGGTGCGCGTACTGCTGGCGGGTCAGCGTCGACGGCCAGGTGACGTGCGATGCACACCACGACGTTCGCATTTTCAGCCGGGTGATGGTCGACGACGAGGTGCTCCAGGCCGGTGAGCCTGCGCGTTACCTGATGCTGCACAAGCCGGCGGGCTGCGTGAGCGCCACCGCCGACCCCGACCACCCCACCGTGCTCGACCTGCTGCCCGCCGCGCTGCGCGAGGGCCTGCACATTGCCGGGCGCCTGGACTACAACACTACCGGGCTCATGCTGCTGACCAACGACGGCCAATGGTCACGCCGCCTGACCCAGCCGCAGACCAAGCAGCCCAAGACGTACTACGTCCATACCGAAGACGAGATCGCCGAGCATTACGTCGAGCGGTTCGAGCAGGGGTTCTACTTCGCCTTCGAAGACCTCACCACCCTGCCCGCCCAGCTGCAGATTCTCGGCCCGCGCGAGGCACGGCTGGTGATCGTCGAGGGGCGCTATCATCAGGTCAAACGCATGTTCGGCCACTTCAACAACAAGGTCGTGGCGCTGCACCGGGAGCGGATGGGGGATATCTGCCTGGATCCAGACCTTGCGCCTGGGCAATACCGGGCGCTCGATGCGGGCGAGATCGCGTCGGTCTGAGCGGCATTCCACACGCTTGGGCAGGCGGCGGCCGGTCCTGCGGCGAAAGCGCGATGCGCAGCCTGTCAGTTTTCTCGCTACCACCACGCAGCTGTCATGAAAACCCCGCAGCCTGACTCCCGCCAAACGCCCTTTCTTGCGCCAGGAGTCAACGCCATGAGCCCAGAAATCGCAGTGCTGGAGATCCAGGGCCAGTACCGGGTCCATACCGAGTGCTACCGCAGCCAGGTTGCCGAGCAGACCGTCATCCTGGTCAACGGCTCGCTGGCCACCACCGCCTCCTTCGCCCAGGCGGTGCGCAACCTTCACCCGCAGTTCAACGTGGTGCTTTACGACCCGCCCTACGCCGGCAGATCGCGCCCGCACAACCGCCATGAACGGCTGATCGGCAAACAGGACGAAGCGCAGGTACTGCTGGAACTGATCGGGCACTTCCACGCCGACCACGTGCTGTCGTTCTCCTGGGGCGGGGCCTGCACCCTGATGGCGCTGGCGCATCGACCGCGCACCATTCAGACGGCGGTGATCAGCTCGTTTTCACCGGTGATCAACGCCGCCATGCACGACTACCTGGAGCGCGGCAGCGCCTACCTGGCCAGCGTCGACCGCCCGCGCATCGGCCAGCTGATCAACGACACCATCGGCCAGCACCTGCCTGCGTTGTTCAAGCGCTTCAATCACCGACATGTCAGCAGCCTGGACGATCACGAATACGAGCAGATGCACTTTCACATCCAGCAGATGCGCGAACATGATTTGCAGATCGCGCTGCACAACGCCCGTCACATCGAGATTCCGGTGCTGTTCATCAACGGCACGCGCGATGACTACGCCACCGTCAGCGACGCACGCCAATTCACCCGGCATGTGCGCAACAGCCGGTTCAGCGTGATTCAAGAGGCGGGGCATTTTCTGGAGATGGAGCACAAGGCGGCGAGCGATGAAACGCGTCGCGTGCTGCTGGAGTTTCTGCTGCCGACTCAGCGTGACTACCGCAGCCGTGCGGCAGTGAGGGATACAGCTTTCAACGCCGGCCATGTGCTGGCCCTGTAGGTTCTGCCAGGCCTGCGCACCGAGCGCGCGCTAATTTGCAGTTCGTGCTTTCAATACCTACCGCGTTCTGGTAAAAAGTCGCCCTGCGAAGCGGGTATAGTTTAGTGGCAAAACGAAAGCTTCCCAAGCTTTAGTTGAGGGTTCGATTCCCTCTACCCGCTCCAGTGTCCCCCGTCACAACGCCTTCGCCAGTCAAAATCTTCCGTCCGCACTAAAGCAATTTCTTGCTCAGCACGATTTATCTCCTGCAACCCATCTCTGCACCGCATTCAGCGTCGGCCGTTTTGTGCCCACAGCACTGAGCCCCGGGCGCGGGAAATGGAAGGCGCGCTGCTGTATGGTTCGGTGCGCGCCGGCATCCGCGCCTATCGCCTGTGGCGCAACCGCCAGCGTCGCGCGCAGCTCACGCCGGCGCCGGCCGACAGCCGCACCGGGCCTGTCGAATCCGGCAGCCGCCTCCAGGCTCAGCGGTTACAGACGCTCCTTGACCTGCGACAACGCCAGCTCGGCCTTCGACGGGCGGCGCGGGCGTTTCCAGCCGGTGCCAGGCGTGTGCTCGTGCCACAGGTGCGCAGCGATGGCTGCGGCGATGCCGCCGAGCACGCCTGACAGCGTACCGGCCAGCAGCGCCAGGTGCTCTTCGTGTGGCGCGGTCTGGCTCACGACCACCCACGTGGCCAGGCCTGCCCAGACCAGGGCCAGGACGAAGGTCAGCAAATAGCTGCGACCTTCGCGTTTGGGCCGCTTCGCGCCGCGGTTGAGCACCGCCAGCAGCAGCACCGCCACCACCACGGCGCAGGCGATGACCTGGGCGGCCACGGCACACCCCCGCCCACCCCAGAAGGTGGTGGCGGCAAATGCGCCGAGGCCGGTGATCACCAGCAGGATCAGGGCCACCAGACGGCCTTCGACATAATGCTCGGGGCCAAGATGATCGGTTGCCATAGCCTGTAATCATTCCTACATAGATGAATAATGGTGCGGACGATATAGACAGCCGCCCGCGACCTCAAGAACTGCCGCACAACGCACGCCGCTTTCTGCCAACCGACCGGCCCGCGCCTGAGCGAGCTGCCCGGCCCGCGTGCTACAGTCCCGGCGTTTCTGCGCCCGCCAACGGAAGTCCCATGCCAGTACGCGATGCCCACCTGCCCTCCTGGGCCGAGCTCAACGACCGCCATCCCGCTACCGCCCTGCTGCTGGGCAACGGTGCCAGCCGTGCGCTGTGGAAGCCCTTCGGTTATTTTTCGCTGTTCGAGCAGGCCCAGCAGGTACGGCACAAGGCCCTGGGCGTCAGTGACCAGGCCCTGTTCAAGGCCCTGGGCACCGAGCTGTTCGAGCCGGTGCTGAACACCCTCAACACCACCATCCGTGCCAACGCCGCGCTGGCGATCAACTCCACCGCGCCGCTGAACCGCTACTACTCGATCAAACAGGCGTTGATTCACGCCATCCGCGCCGTGCATGTACCGCTGAGCCTGGTGCCGGCCAGTACGCTGGCACAGATCAACACCGCGTTGCGCCGCTACCGCAGCGTCTACACCAGCAACTACGACCTGATCCTGCCCTGGGCCCTGCAGCAGCGACCCGACGGCTTCGCTGCGCTGTTCGACGAGCAAGGCTTCTTCGATGTCCGTCGCACCCAGGCCAGCGGCACTCGGGTGATGCACCTGCATGGCGGCCTGCACCTGCTGCGCCAGGCCGACGGCACCACCCGCCTGCGCGCGGCCGAGGGCCGCGAGCTGCTCGACGGCGCCGCGGTGAACGTGCCGGGCGAAGTGCCGTTGTTCATCAACGAGGCGCCCAGTGCGCAGAAACTGCAGGCCATCCGCAGCAGCGATTACCTGTCGTGGAGCCTGGCACAGCTCGCCGCTGAAGGCGGCAACCTGTGTCTGCTCGGCCAGCACCTGGACGACAGCGACGCCCACCTGCTCGAAGCCATCCGCCAGGCGCGCCCTGCGCACGTCGCGGTGGCCATCCGGCCCTTGGGCGAGGCCTCGGTACTCAACCAGCAACGGCATTTCAGCGAACGGCTGGGCGACCTGCCCGGCACCGCGCTGGCCTTCTTCGACGCCAGCAGTCACCCGCTGGCAGCGCCTGAGCTGGCCATTACCCCGCCAAAAAGCCTGTATCGACGCTGAGCCGTCTCAGCTCGCCGGCAGCAGGTCGTCGGCGCGCAGCAAGGTTTCCAGGCAGTGCTCGGTGATCGAGTAGAACGCCTTCAACTGCTCGATGCGCGCCAGCAATTCGCCAGCGGGCAGCGGCCGCTCGCGCTTCACCGCCAGGACCATCTTGTTCTTGCTGGTGTGCTCCAGCGAGATGAACTCGAACACCTTGGTCTCGTAGCCACAGGCTTCCAGGTACAGCGCGCGCAGGCTGTCGGTGAGCATTTCGGCCTGCTGGCCCAGGTGCAGGCCGTATTGCAGCATCGGCTGCAGCAGGTCCGGGCTGCGCAGTTGCGGGCGCAGCTGCTTGTGACAGCACGGCGAGCACATGATGATCGCCGCGTTGCAGCGGATGCCGGTGTGAATGGCGTAGTCGGTGGCGATATCGCAGGCGTGCAGCGCGATCATCACCTCGATGGCCTGCGGCACCACGCTGCGCACATCGCCACATTCGAAGTGCAGGCCCGGATGCTCCAGGCGCGCCGCAGCGGCGTTGCACAGCTCGACCATGTCGGGGCGCAGCTCAACGCCGGTCACCAGGGCCTCGCGCTGTAACGTGTCGCGCAGGTAGTCGTGAATGGCGAAGGTCAGGTAGCCCTTGCCGGAACCGAAATCCGCCACCCGCAGCGGCTGATTCGCCGGCAGCGGTGCGCTGCCCAGGGCATGCGCGAAGACTTCGATGAACTTGTTGATCTGCTTCCATTTGCGCGACATCGACGGTATCAGCGCACCGTGCGCATCGGTCACGCCCAGGTCACGCAGGAACGGGCGCGACAGGTCCAGGTAGCGCTTTTTCTCGCGGTCGTGGCCGGCGCTGGCGGCAGCCTCGCGAGGGGCCTGCGCGGTATGGCGCTGGAGCATGGCCTTGCCTTTCTTGCTGAAGGTCAGTTGCACCTCGCCGTCAGCGTCGAACAGGTGGGCATTGCGAAATGCCTCGGGCAACCACTGCGCGACCAGTACCGGCACCTCAGCCACGGGCACGTTGCGGGTGATGTCGCGGGTCTGGTGACGATAGACCAGCGACAGGCACGGCTGGCCCTTGATCTGCACGGGCTTGGCGATGATGCGGTGCAGGCTGCTGTCGCTGCCCACGTGGCGAGCCAGCACCAGCTTGGTCAGGCGGTGGGTGGCCAAGGCCTGGTCGAGCAAGGCAAGGAACTGGTCGCGCGCATCAGGCGCAGCGGTGGCGGAAGCAGGAACGGACATGGACAACGGGTGCCTCTGAAAGACGGGCGCATGAATGCAGTGCTGCGCATTCTACGTGCCCGCCGCCAGCAGGCGAAGGGCCAGGCGATGGGCGCGGCTAATCGAGCAGCAGCAGGCGCTCGAGCGCCGGGCGCGGCGCGGGGGGTTGCGCCACAGGGTCGAACAGGCTGGCGCAGCGCTCGATCGCCTCCAGCAG
>NZ_DAMCCR010000090.1:0-17862 GCF_032058845.1 Pseudomonas sp.
GACCCGCACGTGCCGGCCGAGCGCCTGGCCTACATCCTCGCAGACAGCGCCGTAGCGCTGTTGCTCGGCCAGCCTGAAGTGCTGGCGCGCCTGAGCCTGCCCGCGGGCCTGGCGACCTGCGCCGTGGACGCAGCCAGCGCCGAGCTGCCCACGCACAACCCCGAGGTTGCGGTCGCCCCCGACAACCTCGCCTACGTCATCTACACCTCCGGCTCCACCGGGCTGCCCAAGGGCACCCTGCTCAGCCAGCGCAACGTGCTGCGCCTGTTCGAAGCCACGGCGCCGTGGTTCCACTTCGACCATCAGGACGTGTGGACCCTGTTCCACTCCTACGCCTTCGACTTCTCGGTCTGGGAACTCTTCGGCGCGCTGCTGTACGGCGGGCGCCTGGTGATCGTGCCGCAGGCGGTCACGCGCTCGCCGGACGACTTCCATGCCCTGCTGCAGGCCGAAGGCGTCAGCGTGCTCAACCAGACGCCCTCGGCTTTCCGCCAACTGATGCATGTGGCCTGCGCAGCGCCGGCCAGCGCGTCGCTCAGCCAGCTGCGCTACGTGATCTTCGGCGGCGAAGCGCTGGATGTCGGCAGCCTCGCACCGTGGTTCGAGCGTTTCGGCGACCGCGCGCCGCAGCTGGTGAACATGTACGGCATCACCGAAACCACCGTGCACGTGACCTACCGGCCGCTGTCGCGCAGCGACCTGCAGCGCCCCAACCTGAGCCCGATCGGCGAGCCCATCCCGGACTTGAGCCAATACCTGCTCGACGAACAGCTCAACCCGGTGCCGCGCAACTGCATCGGCGAGCTGTACATCGGCCGTGCCGGCCTGGCGCGCGGCTACCTGAACCGCGCCGGCCTGACCGCCTCGCGTTTCATTCCCAACCCGTTCGATGCCGCGGGCGGGCGCCTGTACCGCACCGGCGACCTGGCGCGCTTCGGCGCCGATGGCGTGATCGAATACACCGGCCGCCTGGATCAGCAAGTGAAGATCCGCGGCTTTCGCATCGAGCTGGGCGAAGTCGAGGCGCGCCTGCAGGCGCTGGACGGCATCCGCGATGCCGTAGTGCTGGCCCTGCCAGGGCCCAGCGGCGCGCAGCTGGTGGCCTATGTGGTGGCCGACGGCGAGCCGCTGCACGCGGCCGAGCTGAAACACCAGCTCAAGGCCTCGTTGCCCGAGTACATGGTGCCGGCGCATGTGCTGATGCTGGAGGCGTTGCCGCTGACCAGCAATGGCAAGCTGGACCGCAAGGCGTTGCCGGCGGTGGACAGCCAGGCCGTCACCCAGGGCTACGTCGCACCCCAGCCCGGCCTGGAAACACGCATCGCGGCGATCTGGCAGCACGTGCTGGGCCTCGAACAGGTGGGCCGCGACGACAACTTCTTCGAAATCGGCGGTGATTCTATCATCTCCATTCAGCTGGTGAGCCGTGCGCGCCAGGCGGGTATCGGCTTCAGCGCCAAGGACGTGTTCCAGCATCAGAGCGTGGCAGGCCTGGCCGGCGTGGCCGAACTCATCGAGCAGGCACCCCTGCAGGACCAGCGGCCCGTCACCGGCAGTGCGCCGTTGCTGCCGGTGCAGCACTGGTTCTTCGACGAGGTCCGTGAACAGCGCCAGCACTGGAACCAGAGCGTGGTGCTCAAGGCCCATCAGCGGCTGCACGCCGACACGCTGGAGCAGGCGCTGCACGCCCTGTGGCTGCACCACGATGCCCTGCGCCTGACCTTCCACTGGCGCGACCCGGACTGGGTCGCCGACTACGCGCCAGCCCGTGCGGCAAGCACGCCGCTGCTACGCCAGGTTCAGCTGCACGACCTCAGCGAGCTGAACGCGGCAGGGGAGCAGATCCAGCGCAGCCTCGACCTGGGCAACGGCCCGCTGTTGCGCGGTCTGCTGGCCGAGCTGCCTGACGGCACGCAGCGCCTGCACCTGGTGGTGCACCACCTGGTGGTCGACGGCGTGTCATGGCGCATTCTGTTCGAAGACCTGCAACAGGCGTACGAGCAGGTGAGCCGCGGCCTGCCAGTCAGCCTGCCGGCCAAGACGTGCGCCTTCAAGCAATGGGGCGAGCACCTGCAGGCGCATGCCCGCACCGGCGCGGGCGCGCACGAACTGAGCTTCTGGCAGGCGCAATTGCACGGCGCGCCCACCACCCTGCCGTGCAGCAACCCGCAGGCTGACCTGAGCAACCGCCAGGGCAGAACCGTGCAGGCACGGCTGCCGCACGCGCAGACGCGTGCCTTGCTGCAGCAGGCGCCAGCGGCCTATCGGACCCAGGTCAACGACCTGCTGCTGACTGCCCTGGCGCGCGTGATCTGCCGCTGGAGCGGTGAGCGCAGCCTGCTGGTGCAGTTGGAAGGCCATGGCCGTGAAGAGCTGTTCGACGCGCTCGACCTGTCGCGCACGGTGGGCTGGTTCACCACCATGTACCCGCTGCAACTGACCCCCGCCGAGGATCGCGGCAGCGCCATCAAGCAGATCAAGCAGCAACTGCGCGCCATCCCCGACAAGGGCATCGGCTACGGTGCCCTGCGCTACCTCGGCAGCCCTGCCCAGCGCGAGGCCTTGCTGGCATTGCCTGCACCCCGCATCACCTTCAATTACCTGGGCCAGTTCGACGCCAGCTTTGCCGAAGACCACGGCGCACTGTTCAGCCCCACCAGCGATGCAGCCGGCGCCGAGCAGGATGAGCACGCACCGCTGGCCAACTGGCTGAGCCTCAATGGCCAGGTCTACGGCGGCGAACTGAGCCTGCGCTGGACCTTCAGCGCGGACATGTTCGACAGCGCCACCGTGCAGCGCCTTGCCGACGACTACATGACCGAACTGGCGCAGTTGGTCGAGCACTGCTGCGAGCCCGGCCAGCAGGGCGTGACGCCGTCGGACTTCAGCCTCGCGACGCTCAGCCAGGCGCAGCTCGACGCCCTGCCGGTCGCCGCCGGCAACATCGAAGACCTCTACCCGTTGTCACCCATGCAGCAGGGCATGCTGTTCCACAGCCTGTACAGCCACACGCAGGGCGACTACATCACCCAGTTGTGCGTGGATGTCGACGACCTCGATCCGCTGGCCTTTCGCGCCGCCTGGGACGCTGCCGTGCACGCCCACGCGATCCTGCGCACAAGCTTCGTCTGGGAGCTCGGCCTGGCGCAGCCGGTGCAGCTGGTGCAACGCCGCGTCGAGCTGCCGTTCAGCCTGCTCGACTGGCGTCAGCACAGCGATTGCGCGCAGGCCCTGCAAGCCCTGGCCGACACTGAACGCGCGCGCGGATTCGACCTGCACAGCGCGCCCCTGCTGCGCCTGTGCCTGGTACGCACCGGCGAGCAGCGCTATCACCTGATCTATACCCATCACCACATCCTGCTCGACGGCTGGAGCAATTCGCTGCTGCTGGGCGAGGTGCTGCAGCGCTACCGAGGTGAAGCGCTGCCGCGCGCCGCAGGTCGCTACCGCGACCTGATCGCCTGGCTGCAGGCGCAGGACGCGGCGGCGACCCAGGCCTTCTGGCGCGAGCAGTTCAGCGACTTCGAGCAACCTACGCACCTGGCCCTGGCGCTGGCCCCACAGGGCCACGCGGCCCAGGGTTACGCCGACTACATGCATCGCCTCGACACGCCGACCACGCAGGCCTTGAACGCCTTTGCCCGGCGCCAGAAAGTGACCGTCAACAGTGTGCTGCAAGCGGCCTGGAGCGTGCTCCTGCAACGCCTCACCGGGCAATCGACGGTGGTCTTCGGCACCACGGTGTCGGGCCGTCCCGCGCAGCTCAAAGGCATCGAGCAACAGATCGGGCTGTTCATCAATACCTTGCCCATGGTGGCCAGCCCAGGCGCCGAGCTCAGCGTCGGCCAGTGGCTGCAACAGGTGCAAGCCCAGGGCCTGGCGCTGCGCGAGCGGGAACACACCCCGCTGTACGAGATTCAGCGTTGGGTCGGGCAAGGCGCAGAGGCGCTCTTCGACCACATCCTGGTGTTCGAGAACTACCCGGTCGCCGACGCCCTGCAACAGCCGCAGCACGCCGGGCCGCGCTTCGCCAACCTGCAGCATCAGGAGCAGACCCACTACGCCCTCACCCTGCAAGCCACCCTGGGTGAGCAACTGTCATTGCAGTTCAGCCACGCCCTCGCCGCATTCTCCAGCGCCGATATTCGAGCGCTGGCCAAGCGCCTGGAAACCCTGCTGCGCGCCATGCTGGTCGATCCACAGCAGCGCCTGGGCGAGCTGACACTCCTCGATGCCGAGGAGCACCGGGCAACCCTGGCGCAGTGGAACCCCGCGCCGCGCCACTTCGAGGTCGAGCAGTGCCTGCATCAGGTGATCGAACAGCAGGCCGCGCGTCGCCCCGAGGCCATCGCCCTGAGCTTCGAGGGCCAGCACCTGAGCTACGCGCAGCTCAACCGCCGCGCCAACCGCCTGGCCCATCGTCTGATCGCCCAAGGCATCGGCCCGGATCAGCTGGTCGGCCTGACCTGCGAGCGCTCCTTCGACATGCTGGTCGGTGTCCTTGGCATCCTCAAGGCCGGCGGCGCGTACGTGCCCATCGACCCGAACGTGCCCGAGGATCGGCTGGCGCACATCCTGCACGACAGCGCCGTGGCGCTGCTGCTGGGCCAGGATCAGGTGCTGGCGCGGCTGCCCCTGCCGGCCGGCCTCCTGACCGCGACCCTCGATGACGCCGAAGGCCCCGAGCACAACCCTGGCGTGCCGCTGTCGCCCGACAACCTCGCCTATGTCATCTACACCTCCGGCTCCACCGGGCTGCCCAAAGGCACCCTGCTCGCGCACCGCAACGTGCTGCGCCTGTTCGACGCCACCGCACAGTGGTTGCGCTTCGATGAGCAGGATGTGTGGACGCTGTTCCACTCCTACGCCTTCGACTTCTCGGTCTGGGAGATCTTCGGCGCACTGCTGCACGGTGGCCGTCTGGTGATCGTGCCGCAGGCCATCACCCGCACCCCGGAAGCCTTCCACGGGCTGCTGCGCGATGAGCGGGTCAGCGTGCTCAACCAGACGCCGTCGGCATTCCGCCAGTTGATGCATGTCGCCTGTTCGCCGGACACCCAGACCTCGCCTGAGCACCTGCGCTACGTGATCTTCGGCGGCGAAGCGCTGGATGTCGGCAGCCTCGCGCCGTGGTTCGAGCGTTTCGGCGACCGCGCGCCGCAGCTGGTGAACATGTACGGCATCACCGAAACCACCGTGCACGTCACCTACCGGCCGCTGTCGCGTGCCGACCTCGAACAGCCCAACCGCAGCCCGATCGGCGAGCCGATCGCGGACCTCAGCTGGTACCTGCTCGACGCCCAGCTCAACCCCGTGCCGCCTGACTGCACCGGCGAGCTCTATGTGGGCCGCGCGGGCCTTGCCCGCGGCTACCTGAACCGCGCCGACCTGACCGCGACGCGTTTCATCCCCAACCCCTTCGACGCCGATGGCGGGCGCTTGTACCGCACCGGCGACCTGGCGCGCTTCGGCGCTGACGGGGTGATCGAGTACATCGGGCGCATCGACCAGCAAGTGAAGATTCGCGGTTTCCGTATCGAGCTGGGGGAAATCGAAGCCTGCCTGCGCGCCCTGGCGCATGTGCGTGACGCGGTCGTGCTGGCCCAGCCTGGCCCAGGTGGCGCGCAGCTGTTGGCGTACGTGGTAGCCGACGGCGCGCCGCTGGAGCCGGCAGCGCTCAAGCAGCAGCTCAAGTTCGCGCTGCCCGAGTACATGGTGCCGGCGCAGGTGCTGGTGCTCGACGCACTGCCCTTGACCAGCAACGGCAAGCTCGATCGCAAGGCGCTACCGGCCGCGCACAGCCAGGCACCAGCGCTTGAACAGGTGGCGCCGCACGCCGGCCTGGAAACTGAAGTGGCGGCGATCTGGCAAGCGGTGCTGCAGGTCGAGCGCATCGGCCGGGAAGCGCACTTCTTCGAGCTGGGCGGGCACTCACTGCTGGTCATCAACCTGATTTCGCAACTGCAATTGCACCTAGGTCTGAAGGTGTCGCCACAGGAGGTCTTCCAGCACCCGGTGCTGCACACTTTCGTGGCCAACCTGGCGACCCACGCAGCGCCCGTCGGCGCCGAAAAACTCACGGCGCTCGAAGCGCTGCTCGATGAACTGGAGGAAATCTGATGGACCACACCGCCGCCCTGGGCATCGCCCGGCGCTTCATCAGGTTGCCGTTGGAAAAACGCCGGCCCTTCCTGCAAAAGATGCTCGAACAGGGGGTCTCGCCTGCCAACCTGCCGATCCCGGCATTGCGCGATGAGTTCGAGCAGCTCCCGCTGTCGTTTGCCCAGGAACGCCAATGGTTCCTCTGGCAGCTCGAGCCCGAGAGCAGCGCCTACCACGTACCGACCGCCCTGCGCCTGCGCGGCGCGCTCGACACCCAGGCCCTGCAACAGGCCTTCGACAGCCTGGTGCAGCGCCACGACACCTTGCGCACCACCTTTGCCCTGGGCGATGAGCGCCCGCTGCAGGTGATCCAGCCGCACCTGGCACTGCCCCTCGAACACTGCCACGCCGCGCTGGACGAGGCCGCGCTGCAGGCGTGGATCGATGCGCGCGTGGCGCGCCCGTTCGACCTGCAGCGCGGCCCCCTGCTGCGGGTCAGTCTGCTGCAGACGGCAGTGGATGAGCATGTGCTGCT
Source organism: Pseudomonas sp. (assembly GCF_032058845.1). GTDB lineage: Bacteria > Pseudomonadota > Gammaproteobacteria > Pseudomonadales > Pseudomonadaceae > Aquipseudomonas. The sequence continues at coordinate 6,638 of NZ_DAMCCR010000090.1, forward strand.
GGTGGTGCAGCACCACATCGTCTGCGACGCTCAGTCGATGCAGGTGATGGTCGACGAACTGGTGCAGCTGTACGCCGCCTTCAGCCAGGGCGGCGCAGCGCAGTTACCGGCGTTGCCGATTCAATACGCCGACTACGCCCTGTGGCAACGGCGCTGGATGGAGGCCGGTGAGCGCGAGCGCCAGCTGGCGTTCTGGAAAGCCCAGCTCGGCGACCAGCAACCGGTGCTGGAATTGCCGTTCGACCGCCCACGGCCGGCCATCCAGAGCGATCGCGGGGCCTTGCTCGCGATCGAGGTGGACAGCGCCCTGGCGACAGCCCTGAAAACCCTGGCACAGCGCGAAGGTGTGACACTGTTCATGCTGCTGCTGGCGAGTTTCCAGGTGCTGCTGCACCGCTACACCGGGCAACGGGACATTCGCGTCGGTGTGCCGGTGGCCAACCGCAACCGCGTGGAAACCCAAGGCCTGCTCGGGTTCTTCATCAACACACAGGTGCTGCGCGCGCAGATCGATCCACTGGCACGCTTCAGCGATGTATTGCAACAGGTGCGCCAGCACACCCTGGATGCGCAGGCCCACCAGGACCTGCCGTTCGAGCAACTGGTGGAGGCCCTGCAACCCGAGCGCAGCCTGAGCCACACGCCGCTGTTCCAGGTCATGTTCAACCATCAGCACAGCGCGCAGCAGGCGCAAGCCGCGCCCGCCGGGCCCTTGCAGGTCAGCCCGTTGGCCTGGAGCAGCAACGCCACCCAGTTCGACCTGACCCTGGACAGCTACGAGTCCCGCGACGGCCTGGCGGCCACCCTGACCTACGCCACCGACCTGTTCGACGCCGTCACCGTCCAGCGCCTGGGCCGCCATTGGGTGAACCTGCTGCGCGATCTGGCCAGCGATCCTCGACAGCGGGTCGAAGCGCTGACGCTGCTCGCGGCGCACGAGCAGTCGTTCCTCGAGCAGGACTGCAACCGCAGCGCGCAGGCCTATCCGCTCGATCAGAGCTACGTGCAGCTGTTCGAAGCACAGGTGGACGCCGATCCACAGCGCGTCATCGCCACTTGTATGGACCAGCAATGGCGCTACATCGACCTGGACAACGCCGCGAACGGCCTGGCCCATGCTCTGATCACCGCGGGTATCGCCCTGGATCAGTGCGTAGCACTGCTCGGCGAGCGTGACCTGGCGCTGCTGGGCATGATGGTCGGCACCTTCAAGGCCGGCGCAGGCTACCTGCCACTGGACCCGAGCCTCCCGCAGCAGCGCCTGATGCACATCCTGCGCCTGAGCCGCAGCCGCGTGCTGGTCTGCAGCGAGGCCTGTGAAGCCCACGCCCGGGTGCTGCTCGAAGGCCTGGAGCAGCCACCGTTGCTGCTGGTCTGGGAGCGTGTGCAAGCGCACCCGCGCCGAGGCCGCCCGGGCGTGTACAGCGGCCCGCAGAACCTCGCCTACGTCATCTACACCTCCGGCTCCACCGGGCTGCCGAAAGGGGTGATGGTCGAGCAGGCCGGGATGCTCAACAACCAACTGAGCAAGGCCCCGTACCTGGCCCTGGGCGCAGACGATGTGATCGCCCAGACCGCCTCGCAGAGTTTCGACATTTCGGTCTGGCAGTTCCTCGCAGGGCCCCTGCTGGGGGTGCCCATAGACATCGTGCCCAAGCCCATCGCCCATGACCCCCAGGCCTTGCTGAACCACGTGCGCCAACGCGGCATCAGCGTGCTGGAGAGTGTTCCAACGCTGATCCAGGGCATGTTGCACGACGACCTCGGCGACCTGCCGGGGCTGCGCTGGTTGCTGCCCACCGGCGAAGCCATGCCCCCCGAGCTGGCCCGGCAATGGCTGCAGCGCTACCCGCTGACGCAGCTGGTCAATGCCTACGGGCCGGCGGAATGCTCGGACGACGTGGCCTTCTTCCGCGTCGACCTGGCCGCGACCACGCGCAGCTACCTGCCCATCGGCACACCCACCGACAACAACCGCCTGTATGTGCTCGACGAGGCTGCGCGCCTGGTGCCCGTCGGTGTGGTCGGCGAGCTGTGTGTCGCTGGCACGGGCGTCGGCCGGGGCTACGTCGCCGACCCGCTGCGCACCGCCCAGGCGTTCATACCGCATCCGTTCGGCGCCCCGGGCGAGCGCCTGTACCGCACCGGTGACCTGGCGCGGCGCCGCGCCGATGGCGTACTCGAGTACGTCGGCCGGGTCGACCATCAGGTGAAGATCCGCGGGTTGCGCATCGAGCTGGGCGAGATCGAGACGCGCCTGCTGGAGCTGGCCGAGGTGCGCGACGCCGTGGTGGCCGCACAGCCTGGTCCGCGTGGGCTGCAACTGGTCGGCTACTTCGTTGCCGCCCAGGCCGAGGCGGATGAGCAGCGCTTGCGTGACACCCTGCGTGACCACCTGCGCCAGCTGTTGCCCGACTACATGGTGCCGCCGCTGCTGGTCGGCCTGGCTCGGTTGCCACGCAATGCCAACGGCAAGATCGACCGCCATGCCCTGCCCTTGCCTGAACAGCAGCGCAGCGAGCGCACCATGCTGGCACCGCGTACCGACCTGGAGCGGGAACTGGCAGCGATCTGGGCCCAGGTCTTGAAACTGCCGCAGGTCGGTGTGCGCGACAACTTCTTCGAACTGGGCGGTGATTCGATCGTGTCCATCCAGGTCGTGAGCCGCGCAGCACAGGCCAACATCCACTTCACCCCGGGTGAGCTGTTCCAGTACCAGACCATCGAGGGCCTGGCCGGCATTGCCCGACAGCACGCGGTCGAGGCGTCGCCCGGGCTGCCGCAACTGCCCAGCGACTGGCGCGCAGGGCGTGCGGTCGCCGAGCAGGACCGGCCGCCGACCCCGGCGGACTTCCCGCTGGCCCAGCTCACCCAGAGCCAGCTGCACGCCTTGCCCGTGCCGGCTGCGCAGGTGCAGACGCTGTATCCGCTCTCGCCCATGCAACAGGGCATGCTGTTCCACACCTTGCAGTCCAGTGAAGGCGGCCTGTATGTCACGCAGACCAGCGTGCCGGTGGACGGGCTGGACAATGCCCGCTTCATCGAGGCCTGGAACACCTTGATCGCCCGCCATGAAATGCTGCGCACGGCGTTCTGGCACGACAGCCAGCTCAGCGAACCGCTGCAACTGGTGCTGCGCAGCGCTCACCTGCCGGTGCGTTACCTGGACTGGCGCGAGCAGACGGTCAGCGCACAACAGCTCCAGGCCGAGGCCGAGGCCGACTGCCAACGCGGCTTCGACCTGCTGCAACCGCCACTGCTCGGGCTGACGCTGATCCGCCTGAGCGAGACGCGCCAGCAATTGATCTGGACCGCCCACCACATCCTCATGGACGGCTGGAGCAGCTCGCAGCTGCTGGCCGAGGTCTTCGCCCTCTATGCCGGGCAGGCGCTGCCGGCCAAGCACGGGCATTACCAGGACTACATCCAGTGGCTGCAGGCGCAGGACAGCCGCGCCCTCGAGACCTTCTGGCGCGCCCGCCTGCAAGCGCTCGAGACCCCGACCCAACTGGCCGCGGTGGTGCAGCCCAAACCGGCGCCAGGGCTGCACGGCCATCAGGCGCTGTACCTGGACTGGGACGCGCCGCGCACGCAGGTGCTGCGCGAGCAGGCGCAGCGCCTGCGGATGACCCCCAATACCTTGATCCAAGGCGCCTGGCTGCTGTTGCTGCAGGCCTACACCGGGCAGGCCAGCGTGTGCTTCGGCGCCACCGTCGCCGGGCGGCCCACCAGCCTGCCGGGTGCGGGCGATATTCTCGGGTTGTTCATCAACACCCTGCCGATCATCCAGCGCCCGCACCCGGCGCTGTCGGTGAGCGCCTGGCTGGCCCAGCTGCAAGCCGACAACCTGGCGGTGCGCGATTTCGAGCAGGCGTCGCTGGCAGACCTGCAACGCTGGGCCGGGCAGGCAGGCCAGCCGCTGTTCGACAGCATCATCGTGTTCGAAAACTACCCCATCAGCGAGCGGCTCGACGCCGTCGAACAGGCGCACCTGCAGTTCGGCCAGGCCCAGGGGCGGGACGTCACCAACTACCCGATGGACATCGAGGTGCGCCTGGGCGAGGTCTTGCACCTGGAATTCATGTTCCTGCGCAGCCATTTCAGCCTTGAGGCGGTCAGCCGCCTGCGCGATGAGTTCGAACAGGTGCTGCAACGTCTGCTGGACGACCCTGACCTGGCGCTCGGCGAGGTCGCGGTGTGGGCTGCGCAGGCCCAGCCCGCGCGTCCCCTTGGCCAGGCGCGTGCACCGCTGCTGACTGAGCAGATCGCCGCACAGGCCCTGCGCCAGCCTGACCACCTGGCGGTCAGTTGCGCAGGCCAGCACCTGAGCTACGCGCAACTCGAGGCCCGGGCCAACCGCCTGGCCCATGCCCTGCTGGCCCAAGGCATCGGCCCGGAGACCTTCGTCGGCATCGCCCTGGAGCGCTCGCTGGACGTCGTGGTCGCGTGCCTGGCCGTGATGAAAGCCGGCGCCGCCTATGTGCCGCTGGACATCGACTACCCCCAGGAGCGCCTGCGCTGGGCCATGCAGGATTCGGCCATGGCCCTGCTGCTGAGCCGCGCCAGCCTGCTGCCGCGCCTGCCGCAGGACACCGGCGTCGCCTGCTGCGACCTCGATACCCTCGACCTGGCCGCCTGGCCCTCGCACACGCCTGCGCAACGCGCCTGCGGCGATAACCTGGCCTATCTGATCTACACCTCCGGCTCGACCGGCAAGCCCAAGGGCGTGGCGGTGACCCATGCGCCGCTGGCCATGCACTGCCAGGCGATTGCCAGGCTGTACGAGATGGATACGCAGACCTGCGAGTTGCTGTTCATGTCGTTCGCCTTCGACGGCGCCCAGGAGCGCTGGCTGTCGACGCTGTCATCGGGCGGGCGCCTGGTGCTGCGCGACAACCGCCTGTGGACCGCCGAGGAAACCTGGCAGGTGCTGCATCAGGAGCAGGTCAGCATTGCCTGCTTCCCGCCCGCCTACCTGCAACAGCTGGCAGAGTTCGGTGAGACCCAGCCCGCGCCGCCGCCGGTGGACATCTACTGCTTCGGCGGCGATGCCGTGGCCGAGGCCAATTTCGAGCTGGTCAAGCGCAGCCTGCGCCCGCGCCTGCTGACCAACGGCTACGGGCCGACCGAAACGGTAGTCACCCCGCTGCTGTGGAAGGCCGACCTCGGCCAGCGCTGCGACGCGGTGTATGCGCCGATCGGCCGCGCGGTCGGCCAGCGCGAGCTGCAGGTCCTCGATCCACTGCTGCGCCCCTTGCCCGGCCACCTGGCCGGCGAGCTGTTCATCGGCGGTGAAGGCGTAGCGCGTGGCTACCATGCCCGCCCCAGCCTGACCGCTGAACGCTTCGTGCCCGACCCTTACGGCGCCCCCGGCACCCGCCTGTACCGTACGGGCGATCTGGTGCGCTGCCGCCCGGACGGGGTGTACGACTACCTCGGGCGCCTGGACAATCAGGTGAAGATTCGCGGGTTCCGCATCGAGCTTGGCGAAATCGAAGCGCGGCTGCGCGAGCTCCCCGGCGTGCAGGATGCCGTGGTCGTGGCACGTGGCAGCGACAGTGCCCGGCAACTGGTCGCCTACGTGGTGGGCGGCAACCTGCAGGCTGACGCGCTGCGCGGCCTGCTCGCCGAGACGCTGCCCGACTACATGGTGCCCAGTCACATCCAGCGGCTGGCCCAGCTGCCCTTGAGCCCCAACGGCAAGGTCGATCGCAACGCGCTGCCTGATCCTCAGCACGCCGCCACCGCACAGGTCGCGCCGCGCAATGCCCTTGAACAGGCCCTGGTGGCGATCTGGCAAGAGGTGCTGGAGCGCGAACAGGTGGGCATCACCGACAACTTCTTCGAGCTGGGCGGCGACTCTTTGCGCGTGCTGCGGGTGCTGTCCAAGGTGCGCGCGCTGGGCATTCCCGGTTTCGAGCTGAAACTGCGCGACCTGATGAGCAAGCCGACCATCGCCGACCTGTCGGGTTATGCCGCGCCGGTCGGCGGCCGTGCGCCTGATCCGCTGCTGCCACTCAATCGTCCGGTTGCCGGTGTGCCGGCGTTGTTCTGCGTGCATGCCGGCTTCGGCACGCTGTTCGATTACGAGCCCCTGGCCCGCCGCCTTGAAGGGCGGCGCAGCGTGGTTGGCGTGCAATGTCGCATGCTGCTCGAACACAGCTGGCAAGACCGCTCGCTGACGCAGATGGCCGATGACTATGTCGAGGCCTTGCGCGCCCATCAACCGCAAGGGCCGTACGCGCTGCTCGGCTGGTCCCTCGGGGGTGCCCTGGCCGTGCTGATGGCTGAGCGGCTCGAACAGCAAGGCCAGCAGGTGGCCTACCTGGGGCTGGTCGACAGCTTCGCGCCCGTGGCCACTGCCAGCGCGGTGCAGAATCACACCGAGGAACTGGCGCGATTCCTGGGGGTGATCCTGGGCCGACCGATCGAAGACTTGCCCGACGTGACGCTGCAGGACGAACAGGCCCACGCCAGGCTCGCGCGGGTGATCGGTGAGGAGCAGGCCAGGCAGCCGCAGACCCAGCGTTACTCGGGTTTCGAAGCCGCCGATCTGGCCCAGGTGTTCCTCGTGGCGATGAAGCTCAAGGCCCTGTCCGAGACGCTTGACGCCCTCCCTGTGCTGCACGGTGCCGCACACCTGTGGTGGGCGAAAAGTACCCCTGCCGCCGAGCGCGAGGCATTCGAGCACGGCCTGCGCGGCACGCTGCAGCGTCGCATCCTGGCCGCCTCGCACCACGAACTGCTGGCGCAACCGGCGTTTCTCGAACAGGTACTGGACGACCTGGCCGGGCTCACCCCCGTAGCAACACAAACGCGGTCCGTGTAGGAGCGGCTTTAGCCGCGATGGGCGGCGCCGCCGACCCAGGGCTGCAACCTCTATATCCCTGCTGTTTGGCGACGCCTGAATCGGGCCGGCTGCGCCGGCCATCGCGGCTCAAGCCGCTCCTACACTTTGGAGCGGTCGGTCCGGCCGCTCCCAAATCCCGGCATGAATCACTCCAGCTGAACAGTGCCATCGGATCATCGCCTTCGACCCCTCCAACGAAAACGCCCGATGCAAGCATCGGGCGTTGGTGTTTCAGCCGCGCTGAAGAATCAGTTCCACGTGCCGCGAAGGGTCAGCATGAAGTTGCGCGGTTCGCCGTAATAGTTGGCGTAGGCCGGGTGGTAGAGCGTCTCGAAGTACTTGCGGTCAGCCAGGTTGTTGCCGTTCAGGGCCACGGTCCAGTGCGAATCCAGCTTGTACTCCACCATGGCATCGACCAGCGCATAACCGCCCTGGCTCATCTTCACCATGACCGGGTCGATCTCGGTATTGCCGTCGTAGGTCATTTCGTTGCTGACATAGAAGCCGCTCTGCGCCCGCACACCGCCGCCGACTCGCCAGTCCGACAGCGCGCCTGGCAGTTCATAGCTGGTCCACACCTTCACCTGATGCTTGGGCGTGACCGTGGCGAAGGCCGCGTCGGCACTGCGCGTCACGTTGCGGTTGTAGGTGTAGCCGGCCATGATTTCCCAGCCTGGTGCCAATTCACCGGTCGCTTCCAGATCGAGCCCTTTGCTGACCACCTTGCCTTGAGCCAGGTAGCAGCAACTGCCGCCATACAACGATGACTCAGGCGGGTAGCGGTTGTCCTTCATCTGCTGATTTTCACGCTCGCCGTAGAACAGCGCGGCCGAAACGTTCAGCGCGCCATCGAGCAGCTCGCCTTTGACCCCGGTCTCGTAGGTCTTGCCTTCCATCGGTTCAAGTGGCGAACCCGGCAGTGGGCCGGACTGATAGTTGGCTTGCGGGTTGAAGATTTCCGAGTAACTGGCGTAAGCCGACCACTCGTTGTTCAGCTCATAGACCAGGCCGCCGAAGGGCACCACCTTGGTGCCGCTGCGGTAGTCGATGATGTTGTCGACTGCCCACGTACCCGCCGCGCGGTCTTTCTTGGAGTAGGTCTGGTCGTACGAGTATCGGCTGGCACGGGCGCCGACGATCAGCTTGAGCGGATCGGTCAGTTGCAGGCGCAGGGTCGAGTAGAGACCGTACTGTTTCTGGTTGGTCGGGTTGTAGTCGCGCCAGAACTCCTTGTCCACACCGGTAGGGATCCAGGGGTCGCGCACCGAACCAAACCGGTTGTTGGCCCCGTCGGCTGCCCGCCAGCGGCTTTCGATCTTCTGTTGGTCGGCACCGATCAGCAACTCGTGCTCGCGCCCCAGGAACTGGAATTTGCCAGACAGGTTGAGGTCCAGCACGGTCTGCTCGCTCCAGGCTTTCTGGTAGCTGCCCGACCAGATGGAGCCATCGCCATTGGCGTCCATGTTGCCGTAACCGAAGGCACCCTGGCTTTCCACGTCATCCCACACGCGGGTTACCGAGCCGTTGAGTTTCCAGTCGTCATTGAAGTAGTGGTCGACCTTGGCGAACAGCTCGTTGGCGTTGTGATCGGAGTAGGAGAAGCTGGTGGTCGGCCAGTAGCTGCGGTTGTAGTCCGGTTTCTTGCCATAGGTGTAGAACATCAGGCCGTCGCCGGTGCCGGTTTCCTTGGTCTTCTCCAGACGGCCACCGAAGGTGAGCATGGTGTCGGGCGACAGATCCGCTTCGAGCACGCCATAGACGGTCGGGTTTTCCGTGCCGCGACCGTCCATGAAGTACTGGCGATCGGTGTAGCTGGCTGCCAGACGACCGCGCAGTGCGCCATCGAAGGCCAGCGGGCCGGTGACATCGACTTCCGAGCGGTAGTTGTCCCAGGTGCCGGCCGAGGCCTCGAATTTCAGTTGGTAATGGTCAAGCGGACGCTTGCGCACCAGGTTGATGATGCCGCCTGGATCACCCACCCCGCCGAACAGGCCTGCCGAACCCCGCAGCACTTCAACGTGGTCGAACTCGGTCATGTTGTACAGGTGGTTGGAGTAGCCGCCGTTGGTGTCCAGGCTGGCCGCGCCATCGACCTGCAGGTTCTTGATCTCGAACCCGCGCGAGTAGTAGCGCGGGGTGCGGTAGTTGGAGTTGTTGACGGTAATGCCGGGCGTTGCGCGCATGGCCTGGCCGAGGGTGGTGATCTGCCGGTCCTTGATCGCCTGGGAGGTCAGCACCGAGACCGATTGCGGGGTTTCCCGGATGGACGTGGGGGTCTTGGAACCGACGCTGGTCAGACCTGCCTTGTAGGTACCGCTGTTCTCGGTGGCCTCGCCCATGCCTTGCCCGATGATCGTGGTGCTTTCCAGCTCCAGCGCAGCGCCGGCGCCTGCACCCGACCGAGGTGCATTGATGATCACCGTGCCATTGTCGATCCGATAGGTCAGCCCTGCGTTGATCAACAGCAGGTCCAGCGCCTGGCCGGGCTCCATGGTCCCGGACACCGCCGTGGAACGCTTGCCGCTGACCAGGCCTGGCTCGAACAGCAACTGCAGGCCGGTCTGCCGGGCCAGGGCGGTGAGCGCATCGTTCAGCGAGCTGGCGGGAATGTTCACCGCCACGGGCTCGGCCTGCGCCACGTTACCCAACCCCAGGGCAAGCCCGAGAACCATGATCGATGCGCAAGACCGCCACTGGGTACGCTCCCAGAGGCCCAGGCTCCCCGCCTGCCTGACCTGATCGGATTTCATTTGCTGTGTTACTCCGTACGTTGTGATCTGGATGACCGTCGCCTCTTGCGGATAACTGGTCGGAATTCGCCCTCCTGGCGAAGCAGCTTCCTGGGAGCGGCCGGCCTGAGGTCGTACCTGCTCGGTCACTAGACGAAAGGGGTATGGGTGAAATTAAGAAGCGTTCATGCGTGGTGCGACGAAATGCGACGCAATACATCCAGGGTCAGATGACAGGATTGCGATGTAATACACCTAGGGGTCTATTGACGGGTGCACAGCGGCAATGCTCGACGAGCACCGTGCTCGATGTCAGGCAGATGAGCAGCGTGCGAATCCAGGCAGGTTGACGCTCGTTTCAGACAAGTCGACACGTCGAACCGACACCCGCACCTGAGTGAATCTGGCAGGTTGCCTGGGCACCTCTGGCTTACTTCATTGTGGGAGCCAACTGTCTTTCACCAAAAGCAGACTAACGGTCGGGCAAGGTTAATGTTAGCAGTGAAGCGGTGGCTCATGAGCGACGGCATCCCGTAGCGAATCATGGTCCCTGTGGGAGCCAACTGTCTTTCACGAAGGGCTGACAAACGGTCGGATCAGGCTTTTTTCAACAGCAACTCGGTCCTGTAGGAGCGGCTTTAGCCGCGATGGGCGGCGCAGCCGACCCAGGGCTGCAACCCCTTTGTGCCTGCTATTTCGCGACACCTGGACCGGGCCGGCTGCGCCGGCCATCGCGGCTGAAGCCGCTCCTACACGGACCGCGTTTTGTGGGAGCGGCCGGTCCGGCGCTCCGGTCAGCCGCGATGGGCTGCGCAGCAGCCTCAATGGCTGCAGACGCGTTTTGGCTGCCGGTCCGCGTCGCCGGAGGCAGGACGGCTGCGCCGTCCCGGTACACAAAGCACCGATTGGCAGACCGACAGCCGCGCCCTCCAGCGCCGTACGTCAGCCTCCAACCGCTGCCCAGCACACCCTGCCCTACCCCGGCTGCCGCGCCTTCTCCAGCAACCGTGCCTTCTCCTCCGGGCTCATCGCCTCCAGCCGCACACGGGCCTGGGCCAGCTTCTCCAACTGCCCTGGCGCCGCTTCCTGCAAGCGCAACGCCTGGGCCAGCGCTGCCGGGCTTGGATGGTCGAAGACCACGCCCGGATGCACCTCGCAGTGCAGCAGCTTGCGGATGCCGGCCACCAGCTTGATCACCAGCAGCGAATGCCCACCCGCGGCAAAGAAGTCCTGCTCCACGCTCAGGCGTTCGCTGCCGAGCAATTGCGCCATGCGCGCTGCCAGCACCTGCTCCAGTGCATCGCGTGGCGCCACGTAGGGCTGCTGGGTGGCGCCAAGGTCGCTGGCGGTCAGGGCCTGGCGGTCGATCTTGCCGTTGCCCAGGCGCGGCATGCGCGCCAGTGGCTGCACGCTGCGCGGCACCATCACCGCGGGCAGGCGCTGTTCGAGCTGGCGTTTGAGGCGGTTGCCCCAGTCGTCTGGCGCCTCACTCTGCGCGGTGACGAAAGCCAGCGGCTCGCCCTGGCCGTCGAGCACCACGGCGGCTTCACTGACGTCCGCCAGCGCCGCCAGCTCGGCTTCGATCTCGCCCAGTTCGACGCGAAAGCCGCGCAGCTTGACCTGCTGATCGGCGCGCCCTTGCAACA
>NZ_DAMCCR010000091.1:0-17479 GCF_032058845.1 Pseudomonas sp.
TTTACCCTGCTGGCCTGCCTGCTGCTGGCGGCGGCCTTGCTCTTGCCGCTGGTGCTGGACGCCAGCCTGGCGGGCCTGGCGCGGTGGTGCCGGCGGCCGCTGCCGCAGTGGTTCGTTGCCGACAGCCGTCAGCAATTGCCCGCCCTGAGCCTTGCATTGATGGCGCTGCTGCTGGCCCTGGCCGCCAGCGTCGGGGTAGGCAGCATGACCGAAGGTTTTCGTCGCACCTTCACCGGCTGGCTCGACCAGCGGCTGTCCGCCGACCTCTATGTCACCCCGCGCGACAGCGAGCAGGCGGGGCGCATCGACCAATGGCTGGCGGAGCAGTCGGCCGTGAGTGTGCGGCTGCCCACGTGGCGTGCCGAGTTGCGGCTTGGCCAATGGCCCACCCAGGTGCAGGGCGTGGTCGATGCGCCGTGGTATCACACGCACTGGCCCTTGCTCGCGCAAAGCGACGATGCCTGGGCACAGCTGGCCGCTGGCCGTGGGGTGATGCTCAGCGAGCAACTGGCAAGGCGCCTGCGGGTGACGCTGGGCGATGACGTCAACCTGCCGGTGGCCACGGGCAGTGGTCAGGCGGCGCTGACCGTGGTGGGCGTGTATGCCGACTACGGCAACCCCAAGGGCCACCTGCTGGTCAACGATGCCTGGTTGCGCGCCCATGTACCGCAGGCGAGCCTCAGCGGCATCGCCTTGACCGTGGCGCCAGGGCAGCGCGCAACGTTGCAGGCTGCGTTGCAGCAGCGCTTTGGCCTGGACCCGAGTCGGTTGGTTGACCAAGGCACCTTGAAAGCCTGGTCTACCGAGGTGTTCAGCCGCACCTTCGCCGCCACCGCCGCGCTCAACACCCTGACGCTGGGAATCGCCGGCGTGGCATTGTTCATCAGCCTGCTGACCCTTGGGCAAAGCCGCCTCGGCCAACTGGCGCCGTTGTGGGCGCTGGGGGTGACGCGGCGTGGCCTGATCGGCCTGTCGCTCGGCCAGACCCTGCTGCTGGCCAGCCTCACCGTGCTGCTGGCCATGCCCCTGGGCCTGTTGCTGGCGTGGTGCCTGGTGGCAGTGGTCAACGTGCAGGCGTTCGGCTGGCGTCTGCCACTGATGGTGTTCCCTGCACAACTGCTGCAATTGGCCGGACTCGGTCTGTTCACCAGCCTGGCTGCCAGTGCCTGGCCCCTGTGGCAACTGGCCCGCCGACAACCGGCCGACCTGCTGAGGACCTTCACCCATGAGGCTTGACCGCTGCGCGCTGCTCATCGGCCTGCTGGTCATGGCTGGCTGCGACCAGCCCGACCCCACACCGCATAGCTACGCAGGCCTCGGCCAGGACGCGGCCGCCTTCGCCCAGGTCAGACGCGGCGTGCCGCTGGTGTTCCCGCAAGACCACGGCGCCCATGACGGCTATCGCATCGAATGGTGGTACGTCACTGCCAACCTGCACGATGAACAGGGCCGCGACTGGGGCACGCAGTGGACGCTGTTTCGCTCGGCGCTGCGCCCGGGCGAGGCCGGTGTTGGCTGGGGCAGCGCCAACCTGTGGATGGCCCACGCCGCGCTGACCGGCCCAGGCGGGCACCAGTCCAGCGAACGCCTGGCCCGTGGCGGCATTGGCCAGGCCGGGGTCGAGGGCGCGCCGTTTCGCGCCTGGATCGACGACTGGTCATTGGCGGGCGACGCGCAGATCCACCGATTGCGCATGCGCGCCAACGGCGCAGGTTTTTCCTATGACCTGAACCTCTCTAGCCAGCGCCCACTGGTGCTGCATGGCGATCAGGGCTACAGCGAGAAGTCCGGGCATGGTCAGGCGTCGTACTACTACAGCCAGCCGTTCTACCGGGTCAGCGGCGTGGTCGAGCGCGATGGCAAGCGGGTGCAGGTCAGCGGCAATGCCTGGCTCGACCGCGAGTGGAGCAGCCAGCCGCTCGCTGCCGGGCAGTCAGGCTGGGACTGGTTTTCCCTGCACCTGGACAGCGGCGCCAAACTGATGCTGTTCCAGGTGCGACAAGAAGGCGCCGGGCCCTATCGCGCTGGCACCTGGATCAGCGCCGACGGCGCCAGCGAGGCGTTGCATGGCGAGCAGATCCAGCTCAGCGCACTGGCCTCGACGCGCCAGCGCGAGGGCCAGTCCGTGCCGACTCGCTGGCGCGTGCAAGTGCCCGGCAAGCAGCTCGATGTCGAGGTGCAGGCGTTGGAGCCGCAGGCCTGGATGCACACACGCTTTCCCTACTGGGAGGGCCCGGTGAAGGTGCAGGGCAGCACGGGCGGGCGGGGGTATCTGGAGATGACCGGCTATGCGGCGCCGCGCTGAGGGTGTGGGCAGGCTCGGTGCCAGAGCCTCTGGTGCATTGCGCCCCAGCACAGGCCGCCCGGTGCGAGCCAATTGGCAGGCTTGCGATACGACCCATGGCCTCGCTGGCCGAGTCTGATCATGTGAGTCAGTGTCTTGCTGTACCGGGCCGGCGGCGCCGGCCTGGTAGAACCGTCACCGACCGGCCAGCGATAACCCCAGGGTCGCCCTTGACGCCGGAGCGTAGCTCACACCCACACATCGTTGGTCGCCGTACGCTCGCCACCTTCATGCCCGGTGTTCAGAATGCCTCGTGGCTCGATCATCATCAGGTGCGCCTCGCCCTCGGCCGCTGTGCGGTGCTCGACGCCGCGCGGAACCACGTACAGCTCGCCCGGCTGGACGAACACCGGGCCCTCGCGCAGGTCGATGCGCAAGGTGCCGGCCAGCACGAGAAAGGCCTCGTCGGTTTCCGGATGGGCATGCCAGATGAATTCGCCTGCAATGCGCACGACCTTGAACTGATAGTCGTTCATCTCGGCGACCACGCGAGGGCTCCATTGCTGCTCGATCAGCGCGCTCTTGTCCAACAGGTTGATGGCATGGCGGGGTGGGGTAGGGTGCATGGCTAAGCCTCATCAGTGAATGAAGCGCCAGGTTAGCCAGGCGGTCCTGCCCCTGGCTTGCACGATCCTGCAGGTTATCGACCGGGGTTGCAGCCATGCTCCTGTCGGCCTCGCAGCGGGGTTGGCTTGCGCGCGCCTTGCTGTCAGCGCCCCAGCCGTTGCAGCCAGCGCGCGGGCGGTACGCCGTAACAGCGTGTGAAGTAGCGGGTCATATGGCTCTGGTCGTGAAAGCCCGCTGCCAGCGCGGCATCCACCAAGCTGCAGCCGGCCAGCAGCAACGCCCGGACCCGGTCCAGCCGGCGCAGCGTCACGAAGCGATAAGGGCTGGTGCCGTACAGCGTGCGAAAGTCACGCGACAGGCTCCAGCGCTCGCGGCCGCTGACGTGCTCCAGCATCGGCAGAGTGATGTCCTGCTCCAGGTGCTCGAGGATGAACGCCCGCGCCCGCTGGGTGGCGCAGTAATCCAGGCGCTTGCGCCCACGTGGACGGCCTGCTACCGCACGCAGGGCGATGGCCAGATCGTATACCGCGTCCTGTTCTTCCAGCTCGGCCAGCGGATGCTCGACGGCCTGCACCAGCGTTTCGCTGGCGCGCAGCAAGCGCGGATCGCTCGACACGCCACCGACGATATGCGGCAGCGGTTCCCCGCCCAGCACTTGCTGGATCAGCGCCGGGTCGATGTAGGCCATGCGGTAGCGAAATCCGGCGTCGGTGCCGGCCATGCCGTCGTGCAGCTCATCGGGGTGCAGCACCAGCGTGGTGCCCGGCAGGCCGTGGCGCAGAGAACCTGTGTAGTGGAAGCTCTGCACCCCCGCCAGGGTGCGGCCGATGGAATAGGTATCGTGACGGTGCGGGTCGTAGCCATGGCCGCCGAACCACGCCTCGATCCGTTCGATGCGCCCCGGTGTATCGGCGCGCAGAACCCAGTCACTGCGGGCTGGCGGGGCAGGATAAGGCATGCAGGGTCTCCATGACGGGGGGTGACCGCACTCCAGGCGGACCTCGGACGCGGGACCAGCGTGAGATCAGGCTTGGATGGGTGCGGGCGGTGGGTACAGCATTTCATTTCCTGATGATGGTGGCTAGACAGAGCGGGGCCGGGCCATCTCGGCCGCTTCTGCAGGCCCCGTCGGAGAACCGGTCAACGCCAGGCTCTGCGCCTGCCAAGCGATAAGCGCTGCAGCGCCGCCGCGCGGCTGGATCGAGCCTGCGGTTACCACGGAGGCAACATTCCGCTCGTCGCCTCCCCATGAGCGAGCTTGAAGGTTTCACATAGTCTGGCTAATAGTGAACGCACTGCCAGGGGGAGGCTCAGTCATGCAACAACGATTTGTCATCGTTCCAGCACTGCCGATTGAAAAGGAATTGTCGAAACGTAAGGCCCGGTCGTGGGCGGGCGCGTTCTGTGCGCGCTTTGACCTGTATGACAACCAGGAAAAACAACGCCTGGCGTTGAGCCTGCAAAGCAGGCCGGATGCCGAAGCGGAATGCAGCCGGCGCAACTGCCTGGGCTGATCCAACTGCCAGCATGCGGCTTCATTGATAGAGCCACGTCCTACTGGCACGTCCTAACAGGCACGTCCAACTGGCACGCCTCATCTGGCACGTTCACGCGGCAAGTCAACACCTCATGGCCTGCTGACGCTCGCCCACGCTAGCTGATATCAATTCGCCTGCAATGCGCGGTGAAAATGCGTATCATTGCGCATCAGTTCCCCACCAAACCGTCGAACGAGAAGGATCTCCATGTTCCCGACGCCCCGGATTGCCTGCTTGCGCGCAGTGTTCGCCTGCGCCTTGCTTCTGCTCATCTCCACCTGGACCCACGCTGACGGCACCGATCCCTCCGTCACGCTGGAAAAAGACCTGCAGCACTTCACCGTGAACGCTGACGGCAGCTTCGTGCTGGCGGTCGAATCGGTCGTGCTGATCAACCAGCCGAGCGCTGTGCAGGCCCGTGCGCAGCAGCCCTTGAGCTACAACCGCGCCATCGAGACCCTTGATGTCGTCGAGGCCTACACGCTGAAGGCTGATGGTCGCAAGGTCCCCGTCGGCCCCGAGCAGATCCGCGAGCAGCAAGAAGCGGCGTCCAGCGAGGCGCCGATGTTTCGGGATGCGCTGAACAAGGTGGTGATCTTCCCCGAGGTGGCGGTCGGTGACCGCTTGGTGCTGCGCTATCAGCGTACGCGCAGCACAGCGCTGTTCCCGGGGCAGTTCGAGGATCTCAGCGCTGCGGCGATGCACCCCATCGGTGAGTTCAGCATCACCTACGACCTGCCCGAAGGGCTGCCCTTGCACGCCGAAGCACGCGGCTTCAACGCGGTGCCTGCGCACACTGCCAACGGCCGGACGGTGTACCGCTGGAACTATCAGGTCATCGAGCGCGCGCGTATCGAGTCGGGCGCAGTGTCATACCTGGACCACGGTCAGTACCTGGCGGTCTCGACCTTTGCCGACTTCAAGCAGTTCGCCGAGGCCTACCAGGCCCGTGCCCGGGTCGAGGTCACCCCGGCCATCCGCGAGATGGCCCGGCAACTCACGGCCAAGCTGCCCACGGCCCGCGACAAGGTGCTGGCCCTGAGCGACTGGGTGCGTACCCACATCCGCTATGTAGCGGTGTATGTGGGCGCAGGCGGGGTGGTGCCGCACCCGGCGCAGACCGTGCTCGACAACCGCTACGGCGACTGCAAGGGCCACGTGGCGCTGCTCGAAGCACTGCTCAAGGCGGTCGGCATCGACAGCACGCCAGCGCTGGTCAACCTTGGCAATGCCTACACCTTGCCCAGCGTGCCGACCCTGGGCGTGTTCAATCATGTGCTCACCTATGTGCCGAGCCTGGACCTCTACCTCGACTCGACCGATGTCGGCATTGCGGCGGGTTACCTGCCGCTCGGCGTGCTCGACAAACCGGTGCTGCTGACGGCCAGCGGCGCCCTCGCACGCACCCCTGCCACGCAGATGAGCGAAGCGCAGGGCGAGCTGTCGTTCAAGGTCGACAGGGACGGCGCGGCGCATTTTCAGCACGACACCCGCGTGCGCGGTTGGGCCAGCGAGTTCACTCGCTATCACGTCGCCGCACTGAGTGCGGGACAGCGCGAGGCTTTGATCCAGCAGGTGCTGGCGGCCTACGGCCAGCGCGGCAGTGGCGTCTTGAGCGTGCAGCCGCTTCAAGCCGATGGCGTCTTTCGCACACGTTTCACCGGTCACTCTGAAAACCTCGTCAACCTACCTGGCCCGGTCGGGGTGATGGCCTTGAGCACGCTGGGCGGCGGTATCGCCCAGACGGTGTACGGCTTCACCCTCGAGAAGCAGCGCCGCCAGGGGTTCCAGTGTTTTTCCGGCACAACCGTGGAGCGCGCCCGCTTCGAGTTCCCGCCCGAGGTCAACGTGCTGGCACTGCCGAAACCGGTGGCCTTGCAAGACTCCAGCCTGGACTACAGCGCCCACTATCGCCGCGAGGGCAACAGCGTGCTGATCGAGCGCCAGATGCGTTTCCACCACCCGCGCGCCGTGTGCTCCCCGGAAGATTTCAAACGCCTGCAGCCGGCCATCGACAGCATGGTTCGCGATCTGCAGAGCCAGATCATCGTGCAGGCGAGCTGAAGCACGCAGCCGACCTGGCTGACAGAGGCAGCATCTGCCACCAGCGCCTTGCGCACCCGAACCGTCACGGCCGATGGACCACGCTGCTACAACGCATAGTGCTTCAACTCCCGCGCAATGAGCAGGCGCTGGATCTCGCTGGAGCCTTCGTAGATCTGGGTGATGCGTGCATCGCGGTAATAGCGTTCGACCGGGTAATCCTCCAGATAGCCGTAGCCGCCGTGCACCTGGATCGCCATCGAGCACACCCGCTCGGCCATTTCCGAGGCGAACAGCTTGGCTTGCGAGGCCTCTGACAGGCAGGGCTTGCCGGCGCTGCGCAAGCGGGCGGCGTGCAGGATCAGCAAGCGCGCGGCGTTGACCTGGACCTGCATGTCGGCGAGCAGGTTGGCGATGCTCTGGTGCTCGTTGATCGGTTTGCCGAACTGCACCCGCTCGCGGGCGTACTGCAGCGCCGCCTCGAACGCGGCGCGGGCGATGCCCAGGGCCTGGGCCGCAATGCCGATGCGCCCGCCTTCGAGGTTGGACAGCGCGATGGCCAGGCCCTTGCCGCGCTCACCGAGCAGATTGGCAGCCGGGATGCGGCAGTCGGTCAGGCTCACTGCGCAGGTATCGCTGGCGCGGATGCCCATCTTGTGTTCGCTGCGCTCGACGCAGAACCCTGGGGTGTCGGTCGGCACCAGAAACGCCGACAGGCCTTTCTTGCCCAGCGCTGGGTCCGTCACTGCAAACACGATGGCCAGACCGGCACGGCGCGCGTTGCTGACGAACTGTTTGGCGCCATTGAGCACCCACTGATCGCCCACCTGCTCCGCGCGGGTGCGCAGGTTGTGCGCCTCCGAACCCGCCTGTGGCTCGGTCAGGCAGAAGCAGCCGATCACCTCGCCGCTGGCCAGGCGTGCCAGCCAGGTCTGTTGCTGTTCGCTGTTGCCATGGGCGAGCAGCGGGCCGCAGCCCACCGAATTGTGGATGCTCATCAGCGCACCGGTCGCGCCGTCGGCCGCAGAGATTTCCTCCACGGCCAGGGCGTAGGCGACGTAATCGGTGTAGCTGCCGCCGTGGCTGTCGGGCACCACCATCCCCAGCAGGCCCAGCTCGCCCATCTGCCGCACCACGGCGTCGTCGATCCAGGCGGCTTTTTCCCAGGCCTGGGCGTGTGGCGCGATCTCGTGGCGGGCGAATTCGCGGGCCATGTCACGGATCATGATCTGTTCGTCATTCAGCTCGAGGTCTTGCATGGGCAGCTCCTGTTCACAGGCCGTCGAAGAAGCGGCTGACCTGTGCAGCGGTCACTTCGCCAGGGGTGCGCGGATTCCAGCGCGGCTGTTTGTCCTTGTCGATCAGCAGCGCTCGCACGCCCTCGATCAGGTCGCCGTGCTCGAACCACTGCCGGTCGACGTGCAGCTCCTGGGCAAAACACTGCTCCAGGCCCAGCTCGCGGCCGCGCCGCAGCATCTGCAAGGTCACCGCCATGGCGAGCGGCGAGCGGCTTTCAAGCAGGTCGGCGGTGGCCAGCGCCCAGGCATGGCTGTGGCCAAGGTTGACGGCGCGCAGCTGCTCGATGATCGCAGGCAGGTCGGGTTGGCTGAAGTAGTGATCGATGGCCGGGCGCAGTTCCGCCAGCGGGGCCTCTTCGAGCATTTGCTGGCCGAGGCCGGCGAGCAGGCTTTGCAGGTCCTTGAGCGGGTAGGGGCCGAACTGCAGACGGTCCAGGCCTGCATCGAAATCGCCCAGCGCAGCGCTGGGCAGGTACCAGTTGGCCAGGCCGCAGTACAGTGCGTCGGCGGCCTGGATCTGCTTGCCGGTCACGCCCAGGTACACCCCCAGCTCACCTGGCACGCGGGACAGGAAATAGCTGGCGCCCACATCGGGAAAGTAACCGATGCCCACCTCGGGCATGGCCAACCGGCTGCGCTCGGTGACCACGCGCAGGTCACAGCCCTGCGCCAGGCCCATGCCGCCGCCCAGGGTAAAACCGTCCATCAGCACCACCACGGGTTTGGAGTAGCGGTGCAGGCTCAGGTCGAGCGCGTATTCCTCCTCGAAGAACACCTCGCACAGGGTGCTGCCGGCCTGATAGCTGTCGTACAACGCGCGGATGTCACCGCCTGCGCAGAAACCCTTGGGGCCCTCGCCGCGCAATACCACAGCCTTGACCTGATCATCCTCGCGCCAGGCGTCGAGCTGGCGTTGCAGGCTGCGAACCATGCCCAGGGTCAACGCATTGAGGCCCTCGGGGCGGTTCAGGGTGAGGTGGCCGATGTGGTTGCGAACCGTCGCCAGCACGTGGCTGGCCTCCAGTGTTCGAGCCTGTGCAGTCATCGCGATGTCCTTGCGTTGTCGTTGGATTTCCAGGAAGCGGCATTGCTGTGTCACCCGCGTGCCGATGCTGGCACTGGCCAGCGGGGTGGACAACGGGCAATTCTGCATCAGTGGCATGCATTTTTACCCTGCGGGTGCTTGGCCGCTCAGAAGGTGTGACAACGGCGCAGAGGGGATGTTTAGCCTGATGGGTGGCGGCGAACGTACCGAGGCTCCAGGGGCGGTGGGGCCGTGATGTGCGCCAGGTCAGGCTTGACCGCGCAACTCAATCCATCTGACACCGCCGATACCCCACCCGCGGCGTATCGGCCAGGTACTGATCGATCAACGAGCGCAACGATTCCCCCCGTGCCAGGTAGGCGTCGCCAAAATCCTTGCTGCCCAGCGCGCTGGGATGCACCACCACCTCCAGCACGCCACTGCGTGGCGCCAGCCCGGCCTTGAGGTCGGCCGGGGTGCAGACGTGGTCGGCCGTGGCGCCGCACAGATGACGCAAGCGCTTGTTCAGCGTCGTCTTGAACAGCCATTTCAACGGCCCGATGTTCAGCCCGATGTTGCGCGCCAGACGCACCGGCACCCCGTGATCGCGGGCAAAGCGCGCGAGCACTTCGCCTATCGGCCAGATGTTGTGCACATGCTGGTGCGAATCCAGATGGCTCGGCACCACGCCATGGGCCACACAGCGCGCCCATTGCGCCGTCAGTTCTTCGATGACGGCGAGCCGTTCGCGGCGGCGCAGGAACAGGCTGTAAGGTTTCAGGCGCAGGGCAAAATGCCCGGAGGCATTGCAGAACCGTGGCTCGCGCAGGATCGCCTGGCTCAGCGGGCGCCCGTGGGTGAGGTTGAAGTGCAGGCCGATGTGGCCCTTCAGCGCTCCTTTCTGGCTCATGGCGCAGGCGCCGGCAAAGCCTGGCATGTTGGCCATGATGGTGGCCGAACTGAGCAATCCCGCCTGAAATCCGCGCAGGATGATGGCGTTGGTGCGGGCGCTCAGGCCGAAATCATCCGCGTTGACGATGGCCTTCGTTGGCATGGGCATGCTCCTGTGTCGTGTGAGCCGCTTCGCTGGCGGCAGGTGTGGCGCGTTTGCGCACGAAGGGCTTGAGCCATTGCCAGCCGCGCAAGGCAAGCCCCAGGATGAAACCACTGGGCCGCCAGCTGAAACAGCTCAAGCGCCAGTGCTCGATGAAACCGGTGTGGCGCTCGTGCAACTGGTGGCTGGAATTGTCCAGGCTGACCCGCGAGGCATCGATCCATTCCCAGCCGCTGTCCAGGCCCCAGTGAATCAAGGATTCCAGCAGCACGCGGCCGCTGCCAAGGTCGCGGTAGGCCGGCAGGAAGGCCAGGTTGTAATCGTAGAAGCGCCCGCGCTCGAGCAGGCCCAGCCGGTAGCTGATGCAACGTCCGTCCAGCTCCAGCAGTACCAGGCATACCAGGCCCTGCGCCGCCAGTTCGGTAAAGGCCTGGTACATCCAGTGGCGGCGCTGCGCCCCGGAGAAGATGCCCACCGCATCGTCGCCTTTCCAGCTGGCGGTTTCCACGGCGCTGACCGCATCGAGCAGCGCCGCGATGTTGGCCGCATCGGCCAGCACGCGGCGTTCGATGGCGCCGCAGGCGGCGATGCGCTTGCGCGCCCGGCGCAGCTTGTAGCGCGGGTCGCCGCTGATCTCCTGGCGGTCGGCCGCGCTGATGCGGTGCACGGGGACTCGGCAACTCAGGCGCTGCTCGAAGGTCGAACTGCGCCGCGCCCAGCAGTTCAGCCACGGGTCACTGGCCACCGCCGAGGGCACTTCACTCAATTGCAGCAGCGCATGCGGCAGGTGCTGGCGAATGCTGGACAGCACCTGGCTGGCGGCATCCACCGGCAGCTCGATGAGCAAGGCGATGCGATCGCTCAGCGGGTAGCCCAGGTGACGTACAACCGCCAGGCGCAACGGTCCGAAGCGCTCGCGGCTGCGCACCAGCGGCAGGCACAGGCGCAACTGTCCATGCTCGTACCCCAGCAGCACGGCCAGCAGCTGCCCAGGCAACAGCGCCTGTTCGGCGGCGCGCAGCCAGCCCAGGTGATTGAACGGGGTGCTACCGGCCAGGCGCTGGCGCAACGCCTCGTAGGCCTGGGCAGGAAAGCTCGCCTCGCTCAGCGAGTGACACCACTGCAGTTCGACGGCCATGGGTCAGGCCGCCGCGGCCGAAGGCGCCGCAGCCTTGCGCAGCGGGGCCAGGCACGAACCGCTGTAGCGGGTTTCGCGGAACAGCTTCCAGCGCCCGAACAGGTGATGGATGTGCACCACCCGACCTTGCTCGTGGTAACCCATGCGCAGGTGCAGGCGCAGCGCCGGGATGTTATGCGACTCACACACATCCACCACCTTCACGAAGCCTTGCGCGGCCATTTCCTGGAACATCCGCAGTTGCGCATCGGTGGAGATCTGCGTGCCCCAGTAGCGCCGCGCCGACTCGCCGCCGAACTGGAAGTACTCGCCGGGCTGCACGGCGAACCAGCAACCGTAGTAGTGCCGGTCGTGGTAGTCGCGCGTGCTGGCCCAGATGAACACGCAGCAGTCGTCACGCTCGTCCAGCCACATCAGCCCGGTGTGGCCCTCAGCCGCCAGATCGCGCATGGTCTGGATGCGGTCGCCGAAATGCCGCGCAAAGGCCTGCACGTTATGCACGCTGATACGCTCCATGCGCAGCGGCGGGTACGCCTTGAGCTGGTGCGGCGGCGGCGGGGTCACCAGGTCGCGTTCCATCCACAAGAGCTCTTCGTGACGGTAGACGAAGCGTCGAATGAGGCCGTTGAACGCTCCGCGCAGGCCTTTGCGCTTGACGTACTGCTGCAGGGTGCTCAGTGCATGGTTCATGGTGCCTCCTGTCTGGGGCTGATGGGGTACGGGGTCGGGACGACGGTCATCTGCGGGTGCTCCAGGTCAGGGCGAACAACGTCTGCCCGGGCAGCGAGAAGCGCACGCGACCGTCGGTGCAGCTGAGCGCAGCGTCGCGCGACCGCTGATCGGCGCCGTACAGCTGCAATCGGGCATCCGCGCAGGGGCTGGCCGCGTCGACGGTGACCTGTTGGGTACGGGTGGCCTTGTTCACCCCCAGCAGGCTGCGCTGCGGGCCGTCGGCCATGGCCAGGGCATCGACCTCGAAGGCGTCGTTGTCCAGGGTCAGCACCTGGCGCAGCCAGTGCTGCTGGATGAAGCGGTGGGCCAGTGCCACGGGTTTGGGTGTGAAGCGCTGCTCGCCGTCGCGCACCTCGATCATGCCCTTGGGCCAGCCTTGCTCATCGCCCAGATGAAACCAGTTGAGCATGTCCAGCAGGCCATCGGCCGACGCGTTGATCGCCACCGACGCCCACCACAGACCGGCGAAATGGGTGTCCTGGTCGTAGGGGCTGAGGCTCGAACCGCTGGAGATGTTGGTCTGGTCGATCAGCAGCGCCTTGCGTGGCCGGCCCTGGGCGTCGAGCCCGACCAGTTCCGCCGCCTGGCGCACGTGGGCGCGGTAGATGCGCGTGGCCAGCAGGTCGCGGACCATCCACTGGTGCCACGCCAGCGCGTCGATCTGTTCCGGGTGCCGGGCCAGCAGGCGCCGCGCCCAGTCCAGGCCGATGCGCTCGGCACTGTGTTCGCTCATCGGCCCGTTCACCAGGTTGGAGCTGGCCGGCATGGCGATGCGCACGCCGGCCTCACGGGTGCCGGGCACGCGCTGCAGGTGATCCAGCATGGCCTCGAAGTAGCGCGCGTAGCTGTCGAAATCCGGGTAGTTGAGGTTCGGCTCATCAGTGAAGGCCAGGTAGTGCAGGGCCTTGCCGCCCAGCTCGCGGGTGGTCTTGAGCCAGTCGTCCAGGCCGGCGAAGGTGGTGCGGTCGAGCGCCAGCACAGCGCGGCGCTCGGTGGCGGACAGCAGGGTGAGGTCCTGGTCGATGGGGTAGCGGCTCTGGTAGAAGCGGCGAAAGCCAGCTTCATAGCCGGGGCGGCGCTGCAGCACATCGACGAAGCTGTACCAGCCGGTGGCGCGCGGCTGCAGCCCATCGATGGCGGCATAGCTGGCTGGCGGCGGCATCTGATACGGCACGTTCACGCCCAGGCTTGGCGTGTGGCCGGGCAGCGCCGCGCCGACCTTCAGCGTGACCTCACCGTCGGCCAGCGCCAGCGGCCCCAGGTGATCTTCACGCCGCGCAAACAGGTTGGCCGTGCCATCAAGCCAGAACGCCGCCTTGCCCTGACCGTGCAGACGCAGGCGGAAGGTCTGCGCGTGGTCGACCACCGGCAGTGCCAGGCGGTCGAACTGCCAATAGGCGTCATGCGGCTTGAGCACCAGGTCCAGGCGTTGCCCATCGCCCAGGCGCTCGACCTGCAATGCCCGCACGCCGCCGTGGTACTTGCCGGCCAGCACGGCCTGCTCGCCCGCCGCGACGCGGAAGTACAGCACGGTGTTCGGCGGCGCCTGCAGGCTGAAATGCACCTTGGCCGGGGCGAACTGGGCGCGGGTGCTGGCATCGCTGGTGATGCGGTAGCGGCGAAAGCTGTAGCCCGGCACGTCGAGCTGATAGGCGTGCGCACTGGCCGCCAGCGGCCAGCGTTGCGCCCCGGAGGTCTGCTCACGGGGGATGTGCCGCTCGCCCTGCAGCCGGCCACGGCCATCGAGCAGGTGCAGGTACTCCTCGTTGGCATCGGCCTGCCAGGCGGGTTGCCAGGTGATGGCGAGGCTGTCTGGCTGCGTCGGTTGCAGGTACAGGCTGCCATCGCGAATATCGCCCCAGGTCAACGGCGTGGCCTGCACCGCCCCGGCCAACAGCGCGCCGGCCAGCAGCAGTGCCAGGGCGCCGCCGTTCATGCCGCACCCCGTTGCAGCATCTGCAGCAGCGGACGCACATCGCTGGGCAGGATCGCCAGGGTATTCCAGACCGACACGCCGCTGAGCCGGCAGTACAGCGTCAGCATCATGACCGCCACGCTGAAGTAGGCCACCGACGAGCTGACGGCGGCGCCGAGAATGCCGAAGCGCGGAATCAGCAGCAGGCTCAGCACCAGGTTCAGTACCGCACCGATGCCCATGATCCACGACACGGTGCCGGGGCGCTCCTTGCCCAGCAGGTCGAGGCGCAGAATGCTCACGTGGCTCATGCCGAGCAGCCCCGGCAACAGGCCGAGCAGGGCGGGGTAGGCCGGTTGGTACTCGGCGCCGAACAGCGTGATGATCAGCCATTCTCCGATCACCGCCATGCTCAGGCAGGCGAGGAACATGATGGTCGAGGTCAGGCGCAGGGCCAGTGGGGTCAGCCGGCTCATTTCCTTTTCCTGTTGCAGCAGGCGCTTCATCAAGGGCGTGGTCACAGCCTCCGGCACGATGTACAGCAGCTCGGCAGCGGCAGTGGCCATGGCGTAGTGGCCCAGCTGCGCGCTGCCGAGCATGGCGCTGATCAGCAGGTAGTCGCCGCGCAGCATGGCCTGGCGGAACAGCACGTCGGGGTGGCTCTTGGCGCTGTAGCTGAGCAGTTCGCGCTGGCCGTTGCGGTCCCAGCGCAGGGCGATGCGGTGGTCGCGGCCCAGCCAGTACAGGCCCAGGCTGACGAACAGCCCCAGCCCGCATAACCAACTGATGACTGCCGCGTCCAGGGCAGCATCGCGCCACATGAAGAACAGCCCGGCGAACAGCAGCAGTGGCACCAGCGATTCGAGCAGGCGCAGGGCGTTGTAGGTGCCGGTGGCGCCAGAGGCGTTGTGCAGCGTCAGCAGCGCCACCTTGAGCACCGACAGCGGCACGGCGGCCAGCAGCAGCCAGACCAGCAGGCCCAGTTGCTCGGTGGCTTCCAGGTGCGTGCCCAGCTCGCGCGCCAGCACGATGCACAGCAGCGTCAGCAGGGTCGCCAGCAGGCAGCCATAGACCAGCACCTGGGTCAGCAGCAGGCCCATGTTGCGCTGTTTGGCTGCCTGGTAGCCAAGGGCCGTGTTCAGGCCGCCACTGGTGAAGGCGCTGATGAGGTCGGGCAGGGTATTGAGCAGGGCGAACACGCCGCGCTCGCTGGGCCCGAGAATGCGCGCCAGGAGCACGTTGCGCATCAGCCGCAACACCAGCATGGCGACGTTGGTGCCCATGCTCAGGACCATGTGCCGCAGGTAACCATTGCGCTTCATGCGCGTGCCCCACGGCCGATGCGCCAGGCCAGCAAGGAAGGCTGGCGGGCGGTGCGTTGGCTGACGCCGATGCGCGGCAGGGCGAGCGGGTCGTCAGCGGTCTTGCACACCGCCGCGCGAGTGCTGAGCGCGAACGGGTAGTGGTGCGCGGCGAGGTGCTGGCGGACCCGCGCATCATGGTCGCCGTTGGGGTAGCAGTACACCGGCAAGGGGTGCAGGCAGCCGTGCTGCAGAGCATGCGTGCTGCGCGCCAGCTCGGCGTCGAGTGCGGCGTCGTCCAGCTCGGGCAATAGCGCGTGGCTGGCGCCGTGAGGGCCGAAGGTGATCAGCCCAGTGCCTTCCATGTGCCGCACCTGATGCCAGTCCAGGGCTTGCGGCAGCGATTCCAGCGGGCAGGTCTCGGTGAGTTGGCGCAGGGTGTGAGCGGGAAGCGCCTTGAGCCGTTGCAGGTAATGCGCCAGGGCCAGGCTGCGCACGCTGTCGGTGGCCGGTTCCAGGACCTGCGCAGGCACCGGGTGGCCCTGTTCACGCAGCTGCTCCAGCAGGGGCGCAACGGCCGCCTGGCCGTGGCTGCCCCACAGCGTTTCACCCAGGCTTTCCCACCAGAAGCGCTGGCGGCTGCCAATGTAGTCGGTGGACAGGAAGATGCTCGCCGGCACCTGATGGCGCTGGAGCAGCGGCAAGGCGTGCAATGCGTTGTCGCGCCAGCCATCGTCGAAGGTCAGGGCCACCTGCGGGCGCTGCCCACGGCGCGGTTGGCGCTGCTGCTCCAGCAGGGTCATCAGCGGCACGCAGTCAAAGTGCTGGCGCAACCAGCGCAGCAACCCGTCAAAGGCCTCGGGCCCTACGCACAGCTCGTTGCGGTGTGCCAGCTCGGCGCTGGCGTCGTCGGCCAGCACCCGATGCAGCATCAGGATCACCCCGTCGCCGCGCAACTGCCGATGGCCGACGGGCGAATTGAGGTACAGCCAACCGCTCGCGCGTTTCAGATCGTTCTTGATCGACATGGCAGGTGCTCACCGGGTGTGATTGGGGGTCCATTGGTTGTAGCTATGGCCGCGCAGGAACTGCCACAGGCCCAGGCTCATGCCGGCCACCGTGACCAGCACGAAGGCGGCCAGGCGAAAGGGTCTGGGCAACCGCCGCCGCGCATCCAGCAAGCCGACTACCGCGGCCCCGTAACCCAGCACTTGCGCGGCCAGGGCCACGCCATAGAAGGCCCCCTCTTCGAGCAGCAGCAGGTTGCTCAGCAGCAGCGGCAGCAACAGCACCGGCGCCAGGCGGCGGATCAGCTTGTGGCTGATCAGGGCCAGCGCGTACAGGCCATGGCGACGCGGATCGAGCAGTTCGCTGCGCGCCCTGAGGCTGATCAGCCCGCCCACCGTGACGCGCTGGCGCCGGCTGAACTGGCGCTCGGCTTCATCGGTGCCGAAGTCGTAGGCGCGGGCGTGGTCGACATAGGCCACGCGCAGGCCAGCGGCGGGGGCGCAGGTACTGATGAAGAAGTCGTCGTTGACCCGCGCTGGAATCGCCTGGTACAGCGTGCGGCGCAGCGCCTGCAAGGCGCCATCGGCCGACACGCAGCAGCCGGCGCGGTTCTCCAGCCCGCGCAGCCAGGCTTCCTGACGGCGGTACAGCGCCTCGCCGTAGCTCATGCCCTTGCCGCTCAGGGGGATGACCATGTTGCCGCCGCTGGCGCCTACGCCAGAGTCGGCGAAGGGGGCGATCAGCGCCGCAAAGGTACCGTCGAGCCACTGCACGTCGGCGTCGGTGAACACCAGGATGTCGCCGCTGCAGTGCGCCACGGCGCTGTTGAGGGTGGCGTTCTTGCCCTGGCGTGGCAGGTCGAGCACCACCACCCGTGGGTCATCCAGGCGGCGCGCCAAGGCCACGGTGTCATCGCTGGAGCCATCGCTGGCCACCACGATCTGCAGGCTGGCCAGCGTCA
Source organism: Pseudomonas sp. (assembly GCF_032058845.1). GTDB lineage: Bacteria > Pseudomonadota > Gammaproteobacteria > Pseudomonadales > Pseudomonadaceae > Aquipseudomonas. Next base: position 16,924 of record NZ_DAMCCR010000091.1, read on the forward strand.
CCTGCTGTTCCAGCAGGTTGCGCAGCTTGGCCTCGATGTGGCGTTGTTCGTTGTGCGCTGCCACCACCACACTGACGTGCAGCGGCGGGCCACTGAACGCGCGCGGGCGTGGCAGCCAAGGGCTGACCAGCGCCAGCAGCAGTGGGTAACCCAGCCAGGCGAACAAGGGCAGCAGCAGGCAGGTCCAGAAGATCAGTTCAGCCACGGGCGGGTCTCCTTGACGGGCGATTCAACAGGCTCAATACCAGGGCCGCACCGGCCAGGCGCAAGCGCACCCAGTGCAGACCCCACAGTTGCAGGGTGAACAGCAGGTCGCGGTGGCGCAGGCTCTGCCGTACGCTCAGGCCCAGCGCCGGCAGGGCCCCGGCCAGTAGCAACAGCAGCGCCGGCAGCACCTGGCCATAGCTCAGGGCCAGCAAGGCGGCGAAATCCACGGCCCAGGCCGCCAGCGACAGCAGCGGAAAGCGCAGCACGCGCAGGCTGCGGCCGTGGCTGCGCAGCAGCTGCAGGTGGCTGCCCTGGCGCCACAGCTCCTTGCCCAGCCATTCCCCCCAGC
>NZ_DAMCCR010000092.1:0-17110 GCF_032058845.1 Pseudomonas sp.
CTGCCCGCCGTCACCGCCCCTGCACCACCCTTGCCTACTGACCCGCCACAGCCAGCGCGAGCGCCATGATCAAATTCTCTGACCCCGATGAGCCCATGCCGCTGGTCTCGCACCTCAAAGACCTGCGTACCCGCCTGCTGCGCTGCGTCGCGGCGATCCTGGCGATCTTCATCGGGCTGTTTTCCTTCGCCCAGCAGATCTACACCCTGGTGGCGGCGCCGCTGCGTGAGCACTTGCCCGCCAATGCGACCATGATCGCGACCGACGTCGCCTCGCCGTTCCTGACGCCGTTCAAGCTGACCATGGTCGTTTCGCTGTTCATGACCATGCCGCTCATCCTGCAACAAGTCTGGGGGTTCATCGCCCCTGGGTTGTATCGACATGAAAAACGCATCGCGATCCCGCTGCTGGTGTTCAGCATTGTGCTGTTCTACGCCGGCATGGCCTTCGCGTACTGGCTGGTGTTTCCGCTGATGTTCAAGTTCTTCGCGGCAGCGACCCCGGTGGGCGTGGCGATGATGACCGACATCGCCAACTACCTCGATTTCGTCATGACCCTGTTCTTCGCCTTCGGCATGGCCTTCGAGATTCCGGTGGCCGTCGTGCTGCTGGCCTGGATCGGCGTGGTCGATGTGAAGTATCTGAGGAAGGTCCGCCCGTACGTGGTCATTGGCTGTTTCGTGGTCGGCATGGTCCTCACCCCGCCCGACATCTTTTCCCAGACGCTGCTCGCCGTGCCCATGTGGCTGCTGTTCGAGGTGGGTGTGCTGTGCGCCAGCCTGATTCGTTCACGCAGCCGCACGCAGGCACTCGACGCCGGTTGAATCACGCCCCCTCACTTCACTCGTCGGGCCGACGCCGCCCAGCCTTCCCGCCCTTAAATGGAGCCCGCAACGATGCCATGCTTTGACAACCTGAGGGATTACCTCGCCGCGCTGGATGCGCTTGGCGATGTCATGCATATCCACCGTGAAGTCGACGGTGACCTGGAACCTGGTGCCATCACCCGGCGCAGTTATGAAATTCAGTCGCCTGCGCCCTTGTTCGAGAACATTCGCGGCGTAACACCCGGTTTTCGCCTGCTCGGCGCGCCCGCCGCGCTGTGCTCGCGGGCCGACATGCCCTATGCGCGTGTCGCGCTGTCTCTGGGGCTACCCGCGCAGTCGTCGGGGCCGGACATCGTCAATGCGCTGGCCCGGACGCGACGCATCCCTTACATCAAGCCGGTGCTGGTGGACCACGCCGAAGCGACAAGCCAACAGCACGTACTGCGCAGTGAACAGGCGACGCTCGACAGCTTTCCCATCCCGTTCGCCCATGACCAGGATGGCGGGCGCTACGCCAATACCTGGGGCACGCTGATCGTGAAAACGCCGGACAGCCGCTGGGTCAACTGGTCCATCGCCCGCGTCATGAAAGTCGACGGCAAACGCATGGTCGGCCTGATGGTGCCCAGCCAGCACATCGGGCAGATCTGGGGCGAGTGGGTCAAGCTGGGCAAGCCGATGCCCTACGCCCTGGTTCAGGGGCCTGCGCCGGCCATTTCCTGCCTGTCCGGCATGCCGCTGCCCGCCGAGGTGGACGAGGCTGACTTCGTCGGTGCGCTGGGTCAGGAAGCGGTGAAACTGGTCAAGGCCATCAGCGTCGACCTCAACGTACCGGCCAGCGCTGAAATCGTCATCGAGGGCCATGTGTCCATCGAACGTGACTGCATGGAAGGCCCCTACGGCGAGTACGGCGGCTACCTGAGCAAGGGCGCCTCCGCGCAACCGACCTTCCACGTGGAAACCATCACCCACCGCGACGACCCTATCTGGCCGTTGGTCGTGGCCGGGCGGCCCACGGACGAGTCCCACACGGTGTGGGCGATCGGTATCGCTGCGGACGCATTGAGCCGATTGCAGGAAGCAGAGCTGCCCATCACCACGGTCTGGGCACCGGAGCCGGCAGCGGTGCACTGGTTCCTGGCAGTCGCCCCGCGCGATTGGCGCGAGCGTTTGCCGGGTGTCAGCAGCGAAGACTTCGCCCGGCGTGTGGGTGAGGTGCTGTTCAAGACCGATGCCATGCTGTTTGTGCCGAACGTCTACCTGGTGGATGACGACATCGACCCGACGTCGATCAAGGATGTCGTCTGGGCCCTGGCCACACGCGTACACCCCACTGGGCGCCGCGCGGTGTTCGAGGATCAGCCCATCGTGCGCTTGCCGCAGTGCTATCGGGAGGAGGAATACGTGGCGCGGCGTGGGCCGAAAGTGGTGTTCGACACGTTGCTGCCTGAGGACAGGCCGGCGCATGCGTCGTTTGAGCAGGGGTATCCGGAGGAAGTGCGCGAGCGGGTGCTGGCGCATTGGCCGGCGGATTGAGGCCGCTATGCAAGGGTCAATCGATGTGGGACATCGATTGACGAGCACAAAGCGCTGCTGAGGGAATCAGCAGCGTGCTTGAAACGCACACGTAAAAAAGCCCCGTAGAGGTTTGCTCTACGGGGCTTTTTCGATATGGCGGAGAGATAGGGATTTGAACCCTAGGTACTGTTGCCAGTACAACGGATTTCGAATCCGTCCCGTTCGACCACTCCGGCATCTCTCCAGTGGCGCGCATGATACCAGCGATTTCTTCGAACGCAAACCTTTTTGTCAAAAAAGTCGCGTGGTATCAGACGCTTGCGTGAACGGCTCGCTTACAGCGAAACACCCAGGCGCTTGGCGACTTCTTCGTAGGCTTCGATCACGCCGCCCAGGCCCTGGCGGAAGCGGTCCTTGTCCATCTTCTCGCGGGTTTGCTTGTCCCACAGACGGCAGCCGTCTGGGCTGAACTCGTCGCCCAGGACGATCTGGCCGTGGAACACGCCGAATTCGAGCTTGAAGTCGACCAGCAGCAGGCCCGCGTCGTCGAACAGCGTGCTCAGCACTTCATTGACCTTGAGCGACAGCTTCTTCATCTCGACCAGCTGCTCGGCGGTGCCCCAACCGAAGGCGACCACGTGCGATTCGTTGATGAACGGGTCACCTTTTTCATCGTTCTTCAGGAACAGCTCGAAGGTCGACGGTTCGAGCTTGATGCCCTCTTCCACGCCCAGACGCTTGACCAGGCTGCCGGCGGCATAGTTACGCACCACGCACTCAACCGGGATCATGTCGAGCTTCTTGACCAGACACTCGTTATCGCCCAGAAGCTTGTCGAACTGCGTCGGCACGCCGGCTTCTTCGAGTTTCTGCATGATGAAGGCGTTGAACTTGTTGTTGACCATGCCCTTGCGATCGAGCTGCTCGATGCGCTTGCCGTCGAAGGCCGAGGTGTCGTTGCGGAACAACAGGATCAAGCGGTCGGCGTCGTCGGTCTGGTAAACCGATTTGGCCTTGCCGCGGTAGAGTTCGTCGCGTTTTTCCATGGGGGGCTCCGCTTGCAGTGTGGGTGGGCTAGGCGATATGGCGCCAGTCGAGCCCGGTGTCCTGGTTCGCCACCTGGAGCCAGTCCGGGTCGCACCCGAGGGTGTCGACGAAGCACTGGAGCGCCAGCTGTGGCAGGTTGTTCTTGCTGCTGAGGTGGGCCAGCACCAGGTGCTGCAAGGTGTTCCAGCCCAGCTCGGCCACCAGGTTCGCTGCCTGGTGGTTGTTCAGGTGGCCCTGGCTGCCGCCCACACGCCGTTTGAGGAACATCGGGTAGTGGCCACGGGCAAGCAGGTCTCGGCAATGGTTGGCCTCGATGAGCAACGCATCCAGCTCGCGGTAATGCTCGATCAGGCGCGCGTCGTAGCTGCCCAGGTCCGTAAGCATGCCGAAGCGCCGGGTGCCGTCGCTGATCACGTACTGCAGGGGCTCGAACGCATCGTGTTCGACGCGCACGGCACTGACCTGCAGGTGGCCGATGCTCAGGCTGGCGCCGCACTCCAGAAACCCTGCCACCTCGACCGGCTTGCGCATGCCGCGCAAGGTGCCCTGGCTGAGGTAGACCGGAATATTGTAGCGCCGCGCCAGCAGCCCGACGCCATGCACATGGTCGGCATGTTCGTGAGTGACCAGCACGGCGCTCAGTTGTGAGGCCGAAACGCCGAGCAGCGCCAGGCGCCGCTCGGTTTCACGCAAGGAAAAACCGCAGTCGATCAGGATGAAGGTGTCATCACTGGCGACCAGCGTGCCGTTCCCTTGGCTGCCGCTTCCGAGGACTGCGAAGCGCACTTAACCCAGGTGGTCCTGGATCAGGCTCAGCACGCGGCGCGCGACATCGGCCGGGGCCACGGTATTGATGTTCTTCTCGACCGTGACCTGCACGTTCTCACCGACCTTGCTCAGGCGAACCTGATACCGCTCGGCGCGGGCTTCGCGCTCCTGCTCGGTCGCTTCGCTGCCGAACAGACGGCCGAAGAAGCCGGGCTCGCGCTGTTTGTCTTCGGGTTTTTCCGACAGGTTGATGTAGTACAGGCCCAGGCTGCGGTTGATGTCTTCAACGCGCCATTGGCCTTGCTCCAGCGCACGACCCACGCCCGACCAGGCGCGATCGAGGTCCGAACCCAGGTACAGGACCGGGTTGCCGCTGCCGTCTTCGCTGAGATTCACGCGGCTCGGGGTGTCGAAGTCACGCTCGGCGAGCAGGGACACCGAGCCGCCCTTGGCGGCGCTGCGGTTCATGCTGGCGAGCATTTCATCGACCAGCAGGGCGTCGACGCCGGTGTTGCTGGCGCTTGACGGGAACGCGGCGTCGGCGGTGCTGCCGGCAGGCCGCTCGATGCTGGTGATGTACACCTCGCTGGAGTTGCGCTGTACACCCGGCTCGATGCGCACGCGGACACGCACTTCGCTGTCGCCGCTGCTGGCCGAACTGGCCAGACGCTGACCCAGCGAGGCCGACAATTCGTCGAAACGCTGCCAGGTGGTGTTGAATTCGCCAGTCTGCGGACGCTCTTCGGCAATACGGAAGCCGTTGTCCTCGAAGAACTGACGCGCCACCGGCCAGACTTCGGCAGGGGCGTGCTGGGCCAGGACCCAACGGCTGTTGCTGCTGCGCTGCAGGCTGTAGTCGGAAGCGTCTGCCACGGCGTTGAGCTGCTGCGGGCGCGGCACTTCGAATTCGGTCTTGGCGCCTTCATCGGCGATGTTGCGCGGAATCGGCAGCAGCGGATCGAGCCGCTTGACGTTGGTGGCGTCTTGCGGAACCTGCATCGGTGCCGTGCTCTGGGCCTGCAGGTAGTCGCTGCCGCGGTCGCGGAAATAACCTTCGTCGCCCCACAACCAGCCGCAACCGCTGGTGCTGGAGATGATCACTGCTAGGGCGGATAAACCAGCCAGTCGCTTCATGCGGTGTACTTCCTCGATTAAACCAGTACGCCGGACTGGCGCAAGGCAGTACGGACTTGTTCATGACAGCCTGCGCTCAGCCAGGTCAGCGGCAGGCGAATGCCTGGGTGCATCAGGCCCATTTCCACCAGCGCGAACTTCACCGGAATCGGGTTCGCTTCGCAGAACAGGTGCTTGTGCAGTGGCAGGAGAGCTTCGTGGATGGCGCGGGCCTTCTCGGCGTCGCCGGCAAGCGCCGCTTCGCAGAGGTCGGCCATTTCACGCGGGGCGACGTTGGCCGTCACGGAAATGTTGCCCTTGCCCCCGAGCAGGATCAGTTCGACTGCGGTCGGATCATCGCCGGACAACACCAGGAAATCGGCGCTGACGCCTTCGATGATGGCCTTGGCGCGGGCCAGGTCACCGGTGGCTTCCTTGATACCGATGATGTTCGGCACGGTGGACAGGCGGATGACGGTCTCGGCCTGCATGTCGCAGGAGGTGCGGCCGGGCACGTTGTAGAGGATCTGCGGGATGTCGACCGATTCGGCAATGTGCTTGAAGTGCTGGTACAGGCCCTCCTGGGTGGGCTTGTTGTAGTACGGCACGACCAGCAGGCAGGCATCGGCACCGGCATTCTTGGCGTTCTGCGTGAGGTGCACCGCCTCGCTCGTGGAGTTGGCACCCGTACCGGCGATGACCGGAATGCGACCTTCGACGCGCTTGACGACGAATTCGATGACCTTGATGTGCTCGTCCACGCTCAGGGTGGCCGACTCGCCTGTGGTGCCGACAGCAACGATTGCGTGGGTGCCTTTTTCCAGGTGGAAGTCTACAAGTTTGCCGAGGCTGTCCCAATCCAGACGCCCTTGTGCATCCATGGGAGTGACCAATGCCACCATACTGCCCGCAATCATGTAACTGCTCCTGCCGGAAAAAGAGAGCGGTAATGGTACTGGCGCCATCGGCCTTGTACAAGCGAAGCTGGCGGGTGGAGCATTCCCCTGGCGGCAGGATTTCGCTACCCTGCGCTCTTTGCTCGGTAGCGCACGGCCCGCCAGGCCACCCACACGGTGCAACGCCCGTTCGCACGCTGCCTTGCGGCAGCCGCAGGTCGGCTTTTGCCGGTTCGCTACCGACCACTCATCGCTTTAGGAATGCTGCATGTCCACCCCTACCGTTCGCGAACAATTTCTTGTCATCAGCGCCCTGGGCCCCAACCCCATGGAGCTGGCCAACATCCTGAGCCGCGCCGCGTTCGACAATCGCTGCGCAGTAGTCACCTCGCGGCTGTCGCGCCACGGCGAAACCAGCGCGCTGGTGCTGCAGGTCGGCGGCAACTGGGACGCCCTGGCGCGCCTGGAAAGCACCCTCCCGGGCCTTGCCAAGAAACACGGCATGACCATCGACGTGGTGCGCAGCGCCGAGCAGGAGGTCCGCCCTCAGGCACTGCCCTACGTCGCCTATGTCAGTGCAGCGTACCGCCCGGACATCATCAACGAGCTATGCCAGTTCTTCCTCGACCACCGCGTCGAGCTCGACGCCATGACCTGCGACACCTACCTGGCGCCACAGACCGGCAGCAGCATGCTCAATGCCCAGTTCACCGTGATCCTGCCTGCCGGCACCCAGATCAGCTGGCTGCGCGACCAGTTCCTCGACTTCGCCGATGCCCTGAACCTGGATGCCCTGATCGAACCGTGGCGCCCACAGAACCCCGTTTGAGGAGCCCAGCATGACCGTCGCCGTCGATCAACCCGTCCCCGATTTCCAGGCCCAGGCCACCAATGGGCTGAGCGTCGACCTGGCCGAGCTCAAGGGCCGCCAGGTCGTGCTCTATTTCTACCCCAAGGACAGCACCCCGGGCTGCACCACGCAAGGCCAGGGCTTCCGTGACCAGCAGCCGGCCTTCGAGGCGGCCAATACCGTGGTGTTTGGCGTGTCGCGCGATGGCTTGAAGTCACACGAGAACTTCAAGGCCAAGCAGGGTTTCACCTTCGAGCTGATCAGCGACAAGGACGAAGCACTCTGCCAGCTGTTCGACGTGATCAAGCTGAAGAAGCTGTACGGCAAGGAATACCTGGGCGTGGATCGCAGCACGTTCCTGATCGACCGCGACGGTGTGCTGCGCCAGCAATGGCGTGGTGTGAAGGTGCCGGGGCACGTCGATGCGGTGCTGGCCGCTGCCCAGGCTCTGAATCAGCGTTGATCGGGTAACGAGATCCGCCAGGCCGCCAGCGCGGTCAACCCGACGACGTCGTCGCACGATCACGTGGCGCTGCCTCGACTTGCGAAGCCTCGCAGCCCACTCCGCTCCGAGCGCGGCGTATCGCACAGGGCACTCGGCGCTGTGCAGGCGGCGGGTCGGGGGCCGTCCGCCGCCGCTCCCCGCTCAGCACTGACCACCGCTACAGCAGTGGCGCCACCGGCGGCTCCTGCCGTGGCCAGGCATCGAGCACCGCCTTGAACAAGGTCGCCAGCGGAATTGCGAAGAAGATCCCCCAGAACCCCCACAGCCCGCCGAACAGCAACACCGCACAGATGATTGCCACCGGGTGCAGGCTCACCGCTTCGGAAAACAGCAGCGGCACCAGCACGTTGCCGTCGAGCGCCTGGATGATCGCGTACACCGCCATCAGGTAGATGAACTGATCGCCCCAGCCCCACTGGAACAGCGCGATCAACGTGACCGGTACGGTCACCACCACCGCGCCGACATACAGCACCACCACCGACAGCCCCACCAGCAACGCCAGCAAGGCCGCGTAATTCAGACCCAGGCTGATGAAGGCGATATAGGTGGCGATGCCGCAGATCAGAATCTCGATGCCCTTGCCGCGGATGTAGTTGGCGATCTGCCGGTTCATCTCATCGCCCACCCGGTTGAGCAACGTGCGCTCGCGTGGCAGGTAGCCCGAAACCCAACGCGCGATCAGTTCGCGATCCTTGAGGAAGAAGAACACCAGGATCGGCACCAGCACCAGGTAGATCATGGCGCTGACCAGCAGCGGCAGGCTCGACAACGAGAACGTCAGTGCCCACTGCCCGAACTTGCCGATCTCGCCACGCACCGTTTCGATAGCACGCAGCACCTGCTCATCCGAGACCAGGTGCGGGTAGCGCTCAGGCAGCAGCAACAGCAGTGATTGCCACTTGCCGAGCATGCCCGGCAGTTCGTTGAGCAGGGTGATCATCTGATGCCAGAGCAGCGGCACCAGGATGAGCAGAAACGCCCCCAGCGCGCCGAGAAACAGGGTGAACACCACGCCCACGGCAACACCTGAGGGCACCTTGAAACGCTCCAGGGTGTTGACCAGGCCCTGCATGAGGAACGCCAGCACCAGCCCGGCCAGCACCGGTGCCAGCATGCCACCGAAAGTCAGCACCAAGGTGAAGGCAAGGACCAGCAGCACGGCCAGCACCACCGCTTGTTCGTCGGAGAAGTAGCGCTGAACCCAGCTGCGAAGCACGTTGAACATTGAAGATCCTTGGAAAAGACTCAGGCCTTGCGCAGCCAGTAGGTGTACACGCCCCCCTCGACCTGCGCGTCGACCAGGGCATGACCTGAGAGGCGGGCAAAGGTCTGGAAGTCACGTTGCGAACCGGCATCGGTGGCGATCACCTTGAGCAGCGCACCGCTGGCCAGGCCATTGAGGGCCATTTTTGCCTTGAGCAGTGGCAGCGGGCAGGTCAGCCCGCTGGCATCCACTTCGGCGGCGCAGGTGGGGGTATCGGTCATGCTGTTCTCCGGGGCAAGGCAGGCGGCCGGCTAGCATAGCGCCACTGGTCGGTGACGTGCGAGCCGGCTACAGTAGACCTCTTTGACCGATGCGAGCTCCACGGATGAATCTACTGCGCCCTACCCTGCTGGCGATGGCCTGCCTGCTGGCCGCGCCTGGCCACGCCGACGATCTGCCGTCACTGGGCGATGCGAGTTCCTCGATCGTCTCTCCCAAGCAGGAGCACGACCTGGGCCGGGCGTGGCTGAGCCTGCTGCGGGGCAACGTCAAGCAGCTGAACGACCCGCAGCTCAAGGACTACGTCGAGACCAGCGTGTATCGCCTGGCCGAAACCAGCCAGCTGCAGGACCGGCGCCTGGAGTTCATCCTCATCGACAGCCGCGAGCTCAACGCTTTCGCGGCGCCCGGCGGTATCGTCGGGGTCAACGGTGGCTTGTTCCTCAATGCGCAAACCGAGGGCGAGTATGTCTCGGTACTGGCGCACGAACTGGCGCACTTGTCGCAACGTCACTTCGCCCGCGGCGTCGAGGCGCAGCAGCGCATGCAGCTGCCGATGATGGCCGCGTTGCTGGCCGGGATCGTGCTGGCTGCAGGCGGCGGTGGCGATGCGGGTATCGGTCTGATCGCCGGCAGCCAGGCTGCAGCGATTCAGGAGCAGCGGCGCTTTTCCCGGCAGAACGAGCAGGAGGCCGACCGCATCGGCATTCTCAACCTGGAAAAGGCCGGCTACGACCCGCGCAACATGCCCAGCATGTTCGAGCGCCTGGCGCGTCAGTACCGTTATGACGGCAAGCCGCCTGAGTTCCTGCTCACTCACCCGGTCACCGAGTCGCGGATCGCCGACACCCGCAACCGCGCCGAGCAGGCGCCCAAGGGCGGCGTCGAGGACAGCCTGCGCTACCAGCTGATCCGCGCCCGTGTCGCCCTGACCTATGAAGGCACACCGGGATTGGCAGCCAAGCGTTTCCAGGCGCAACTCGACGAAGACCCGACCCTGGACGCTGCCCGCTACGGCCTAGCCCTGGCGCAGATCAAGGGTGGTCGGCTCAATGAGGCGCGCGAGAGCCTCAAGCCGCTGCTGGCCAAGGCGCCGAACGACATCACCTACAACCTGGCGCAGATCGACCTGGACATCACCAACAACCGCCTGGCCGATGCCCAGCAACGCGCCGCACGCCTGCAGGGGCTGTACCCCGGCAACTACCCGTTGAACCAGATGCGCGCCGACCTGCTGATCAAGCAGAGCAAGCCGGCCGAAGCCGAGCAGGTGCTGGACAAGTTGCTCAAGGAGCGCCCGGAGGATCCGGACGTCTGGTACGAAGTGGCCGAGGTGCGGGGGCTGTCAGGCAATACCATTGGCCTGCACCGGGCGCGGGCCGAGTACTTCACGCTGGTGGGGGATTTCGACCAGGCCGTGCAGCAGCTCGACTTCGCCAAGCGCCGCGCAGGCAGCAATTTCCCACTGGCCTCGCTCATCGACCAGCGTCAGCGTGAAATCCTGGAGCAGCAGCGCATGGTCAAGGACATGATGCGCTAGGCCAGTATCCGGGTAGGATTGCCCAGTCCTTTACTGTGCCTGGCCTGGAACAGGGAGGTTTCGCTGTCTATTGCGCGCCTGAGGAGCAAGCAGCCCGGTGGGCAACAGTAGTTCCTTGCGCAACAGCAGCCTGGTGGGGACAAGCGGTCCGGTGGGAGCGACTTTAGTCGCGATGGGCGGCGCAGCCGTCCTGCCTCAGGCAATGCGTACTGCCAGAGAAAACGCGTTGGCAGCCTCGCCGCCCTTCGCGGCTGAAGCCGCTCCTACAGGGGCGCGCGGTCAGGAAGCGGGTCCAGGGGGCGCGGTCAGCTGGGAGCAATCATGCTGGCCGTCGCGGCGAGTCCGATCGCCGAGGTAATCACCACTCGCCCCAGGCATTACGCGTTACCCGACACCTTCATCCGCGCCGCTTGCGTGAAATCCAGCATCCGCTGCAGCGGCTTCACCGCCCGCGGAATCAACGCCGGGTCTACGCTGATCTCGTTGCTGCCCGTGCGCAGGCACTCCAGCGTGCGTTCCAGCGTGTTCATCGCCATCCACGGGCAGTGCGCGCAGCTGCGGCAGGCCGCGCCGTTGCCGGCAGTCGGCGCCTCGATGAAGACCTTGTCCGGGCACAGCTGCTGCATCTTGTAGAAGATGCCGCGGTCGGTGGCGACGATGAAGGTGGTGTTTGGCAGGGTTTGCGCGGCCTTGATCAACTGGCTGGTGGAACCCACGGCATCGGCCAGGTCGATGACCGACTCCGGCGACTCGGGGTGGACCAGGATCGCTGCCTCTGGATACAGGGCCTTCATGTCCGCCAACTGGCGCGACTTGAATTCCTCATGGACGATGCACGCCCCGTCCCACAACAGCATGTCGGCGCCGGTCTGCTTCTGGATGTAGCGGCCCAGGTGCTGGTCCGGCCCCCAGATGATGGTTTCCCCGTTGTCCATCAGGCTCTCGACGATTTCCAGCGCGCAGCTGGAGGTTACGACCCAGTCGGCGCGGGCCTTCACGGCGGCCGAGGTGTTGGCATACACCACCACGGTGCGCTCGGGATGCTTGTCGCAGAACGCCGAGAACGCTTCCACCGGGCAGCCCAGGTCAAGCGAGCAGGTCGCCTCAAGCGTGGGCATCAGGATGCGCTTGTGCGGGGTGAGGATCTTCGCCGTCTCGCCCATGAAGCGCACCCCGGCCACGATCACCGTGTCGGCCGCATGGTCGCGACCGAAGCGGGCCATTTCCAGCGAATCGGACACGCAGCCGCCGGTTTCCTCGGCCAGCGCCTGGATGATCGGATCACAATAGAAGTGCGCGACCAGCACCGCATTCTGCGCCTTGAGCTCGGCCGCGATGGCGGCGCGGTAATCGGCTTCCTGCGCGGGCGTCAAGGGATGGGGTTGCTTGGCATCAAGGTGGGCTTGAACCAGGAGACGTTCGGAAATCTGGGTCATGATCGCTGGACCTGCGGGCGCGCATGCGCGTCAGTCGAGAGTATCACCAGGCCCTGGCAAATCGGCTAAAGGTGCCGGACGGCGGGGCTGGGCACCGCGTCACGGCCCATCTGCGGGCCCGGATTGTTATGGACGCCGAAGGCTACAGAGAATCGGATCAATTCAAAAGCGATATTTGCCAGCGGTGACAGCGCCGCACACCGCGCGCCGAAACCGCTGCCAGGCCCTGCTCGACACCGCAGCAGGGCCATGCTCAGGTCACTGCGGTACAGGCATCGAAGCAATCGAGGCCAGCATCATGATGAAGTCCTGAACGGGCATCTTCTTGCCGTTGAAATCGACCATGCCATCGGCGTAGTTCAGTGTCGATACCACGTCGTCACCGTTCACACTGGCCAGGCCGGTCTGGGTCGCCATCACGCCAAGCATCTCGCCGGCCTGGCTGGCTTGCCGGGCAATGGCCTGGGCATCGGTCTGACCGCCCAACAGTGCCTGCAAGGTGGCCAGATCGCCGATCATCAGCTTGGACATCGACAGCTTGCCATCGAGCTTGGAGACCAGTTGCTGGCCCAGTTGATCAGGCGGCAGGTCGAACGAGGTCGGGTTGCTGAAATCGACTGCCAGCTTGAACTGGCTGGTCCCGCGGGCCGTCTTGAACGACAGGTCCTCGATCTCGGCCGTGGGCTTGGCCGCCAGCAACTTCTGCAGCTCGCCTTGCACCTTGGCGCGCTCTTCGTCGGTCATCTCGATCTTGGGGAAATCCTGACCCTGAGCCGCGGCCTGCTGAATCTGCGGCAGCTTGCCTTGGTACCACTCGGACAGCGCGCGCATGGCCGGGATGTCGACCGAGCGGAAGTTCAGCACCATCTGCCCACTGCCCACGGCGCGGTTGGCGTAGTTGATGTCCGACACCTTGTATTCCAGGTGCCCGCCCAGGCGGTCCTTGCCTTCCAGGCTGTACAGGTTGTTCTGTTCAAGGCCCTTGATCAGCAACACGTCCTGCTTCGGCCCCAGGGTGGCCTGCAATTGCGAAAGGAACAGGTCGAGCTTGCCGACATAGACCATCTCGTGGTCAGTCTTGGTCAGGTCACCGCCGATCTTGAAGCCTTCCATCACCACCGTCGCAGGTGGACGGTCGCCCACCACCTTCATTTCCAGGCGGTCGGCAGTGCCATGAATCTTCACGGCGCTGCCCTCACGGTCACCCGAGACCTGCAGGCGCATGCCGGCGAAGTCGACACTGCTGCCGTTGTCCTGGGTGGCCTTCATCGGCGCCACACGCAGATCGCTGTCGATACCGCCTGCATAGCCCAGGTCGACCTGCGCGGTCAGGGGCGACTGGCCGCCAGCTGCGTCGAAGAATGCGGCCGTCTGCTGGTCCTTGACCAAGGCGCTGTTGCTGGTGGCCATCACTGGCAGCAGCTTGAGTGACTTGACCCGCGACCATGGGAACGGGCCATGCTCGATGTGATCGCTGACGGCCACCTCGAAGTTGAGCGGCTCGCTCTGGCCGCCCATCCACACGTCCTTCACCTTCAGGCGATACTGCGCATCGCTGGTGAAGAAGTGCCGATCAAGCGACACCAGCTCGACGCTCATGGTGCCGCCGGTACCTGCTGCGGCCTCCTTCAGCTCGGCGTTGGTGCGGGCAATGGAGCGCTCGAGCTCGGCGGGAATCTGCTTGCCGGTGTACCAGGCGCCACCAACGGTGACAGCGGCGATGGCAACGGCCAGACCGCAGAGAATACCTACTGATTTCTTCATGAATAGAACCGGTTGCTGTCCATAGGGGCGACGCGGGTGGCCGCGAGGGGTAAGAAGAATATCACCGTGGGGTGTGGCGTGGGGCAAACACAGGTGTCGCTGCCCGACCTCGATGATCCGTACACCGAAGACAACCGATACCGGGCAAGATTCCCGCAACGCCGGGTGACCGGCCAGCGTACCCACGCGTCAGAGCTGAGGCAGGCGCGGATCGAATCGAGCGATCGGCAGTCAATTGTCCGCCCGCCCGAGCCTGCACCTGCTTTTCTCCACTGGACTGCCTTGATGCCCTCTTCGACACCCTCGCCCGCCACGCGCTGCCAACGCCTGAAAGCCGCCAGCCACCGCGACCATGACAGCGTCGATACGCTGGTGATGGCCGCTCGCCCCTTTGCCGACCGCGAGCGCTACGGGCGCTTCCTGCAGGTGCAGCACCGCTTTCATGGCAGCCTGCTGGGGCTCTACCACGATGCGCAGCTCAATGACTGGCTACCCGGCTTGCAGGAGCTGTCGCGCTTTGCAGCGCTTGAAGGCGATTTTCAGGACCTGGCATTGCCGCTGCCGGCAACCCCTGCACCGGTGCAGGTGGAGGCGGCGCAGGCCCTGGGCTGGCTGTACTGCAGCGAAGGCTCGAACCTGGGCGCGGCGTTCCTGTTCAAGCAGACCCAGCAACTGGCGCTCGACGCCAGCTTCGGCGCGCGCCATCTGGCCGCGCATCCGCATGGGCGGGCGCTGCACTGGCGGGCATTCGTCGAGCAGGTCGATGGCTTGGCATTGCAACGAGAGGAAGAAGCGCAGGCGGTGGCGGGGGCGATTGCGGCGTTCGATCATTACCGGAGCCATCTGCGCGCGGTGTTCGGCGAGGAGTGCAACGGCTGAAAGGGGACTGGCCGCTACGTTGGCCAACCCCCTGTGGTACAACGCGGCAGATTACTTGCCGGTCCACTCCTTCACGCGCTCAGGGTGCTTGGCGACCCAGTCTTTGGCAGCGGCTTCGGGTTTGGCACCGTTCTGGATGGCCAGCATCACTTCGCCGATCTCATCCTTGGACTGCCAGGAGAACTTCTTCAGGAACTCGGCCACTTCTGGCGCTTTGGTTGCCAGTTGCTTGCTGCCGATGCTGTTGACGGTCTCGGCATCACCGAAGACTTTCTTCGGATCTTCGAGGAACTTGAGTTTCCACTTGGCGAACATCCAGTGCGGCACCCAGCCGGTCACTGCGATGGATTCCTGCTTGTCGACGGCTTTGCCCAGCTCGGTGGTCATCGCGGCGCCGGAACTGGCCACCAGCTTGTAGCCGGTCAGGTCGTAGTCCTTGATGGCCTGGTCGGCCTTGAGCATCACACCGGCACCGGCGTCGATGCCGACGATCTTCTGCTTGAAGCTGGTATCGGTTTTCAGGTCGGCAATGCTGTTGGCCTTGACGTATTCGGGGACGATCAGACCGATCTTGGCGTCTTTGAAGTTGGCGCCATAGTCGACGACCTTGTCCTTGTTCTTGGCCCAGTACTCGCCATGCGTGACGGGCAGCCACGCCGACAGTGTGGCGTCAAGTTTGCCAGTCGATACACCTTGCCACATGATCCCTGCAGCAACGGCCTGCAGCTTCACGTCATAGCCCAACTTTTCTTTGATCACTTCGGCGGCCACGTTGGAGGTCGCGACACTGTCCGACCACCCTTCCACGTAACCAATGCTTACTTCCTTGGCCATTGCTTGCGCAGCGCCCATGGCCAGTACCAGGGCGCTTCCCACGCCCAGTAAACGTCGCATTTTCATCAAAGCATCCCCGCGTCAGGTCTTATTTGAGACGTCATCATCCACCTGCACGCCCAGCAGACCCGCTCCGTGTGCGACCTTCAACACGCCCTGCGCGACAGCACTTGGCTATTAACGTCATGTGCTGACAGTGGCCTGCGCGATCCTTGCATGCCAAAGGATTGGCGACGGGCTACTATCACCCGGCCGCTGCCCAGGCCTGTATCGAGCCGCTGCATGCTCCAGGCCTTGCTTGCCTGAACGCGCCAGCCCAACCGCCCGCTCCCGACGATGGACCGACCGATGCCCAGCTCTACCCGCCTGCTCCTGCCGCTCTATGCGATCGCCTGCGTGCTTGCCCTGCTGGGGCTGGGCGCACTCTGGTATGGGCTGGGCAAGCCGGTCGATCTGGCAGACGCAGCCAGCCCCACGCACAAGCTGCAGTGCGCCTCCTACACACCGTTCGACAAGGACCAGTCGCCGTTCGATCAGCCGTTTCAGTTGCGCCCGGCGCGCATGGACGCAGACCTGGCGCTGCTGGCCGAGCGATTCGAGTGTATCCGCACCTATTCCATGACCGGCCTGGAGGCCATTCCAGCCCTGGCGCGCAAGCATGGCCTGAAGGTCATGCTCGGCGCCTGGGTCAATGCCAACCCGGTCGACACCGCCCGCGAAGTGCAGCAACTGATCGCGGCGGCCAACGCCAACCCTGATGTGGTCACGGCAGTGATCGTCGGCAACGAGACGCTGCTGCGCAAGGAGATCACCGGCCCCGCGCTGGCCACGCTGATCAGCCAGGTCAAACGCCAGGTGTCGGTGCCGGTCACCTATGCCGACGTCTGGGAGTTCTGGCTGCAACACCCGGAGATTGCCCCGGCAGTGGATTTCCTGACCATTCACCTGTTGCCGTATTGGGAAGACCAGCCGCGCGACATCGACGACGCTCTGCGGCACGTGGCCCAGGTGCACCAGCGCTTCGTCGAGCAGTTCGCGCCCAAGCCGATTCTGATCGGCGAGACGGGCTGGCCCAGCGAGGGCCGCCAGCGCGAGACCGCCGTGCCCAGCCGGGTCAATGAAGCGCGCTTCATCCGTGGTGTGGTGGCCCAGGCTGAAGCGCACGGCTGGCGCTACAACCTGATCGAGGCATTCGACCAACCGTGGAAGCGCGCCAGTGAGGGTGCAGTGGGCGGTTATTGGGGCCTGTATGACGCCGATCGGCAAGACAAGGGCATCCTCGAGGGGCCGGTCAGCAACCTGGCGCTGTGGCCGCAGTGGTGGCTGGCCAGTGGCGTGCTGATGCTGGCCACCTTGCTGCTCGCAGGGCGCCCGCGCACTGTGCGTGCGGCGATTGCGCTGCCGCTGCTGGCCGCCTTCGGTACAGGTTGCCTGGGGCTGTGGGGTGAGTTGATGCGCACCCACGCGCGCTTCCCTGCCGAGTGGGCGTGGGCGGTGCTGCTGGCGCTGCTCAGCGGCGTAGTGCTGGTCCATACCGCTCTGGCCCTGAGCCAGCCGCAGGGCTGGCGCCAGCGTCTGTTCGCACGTGTCGAGGGGGTGGGTGGATGGCTGGTGATCGCTGTCGGCTTTGCGGCTGCAGTCAGCATG